>SEDG01000076.1 GCA_004295885.1 Pedobacter sp.
TATAAAACGGGTTTGGCTAATGTAGTTGCCTTATGTGATGTAGATATGGGAGCGCCACAAACACTGCAAATCTTAAAGCAGTTTCCTGATGTACCACGTTTTCAGGATTTCAGACAGATGTTTGATAAAATGGGAAAACAGATTGAAGCCGTTTCTATTGGCGTTCCAGATTTTGCACATTTTCCTATTACCATGATGGCGATGGGTTTAGGTATCCACGTTTATACCGAAAAACCAATGGCTCGTACTTTTAATGAAGTAGAGCTTATGATGAAAGCTGCAGAGAAATATCCTAAAGTGGTTACACAAATGGGTAATCAAGGGCATTCTGAAGCTAATTATTTTCAATACAAGGCTTGGGTAGATGCAGGTATCATTAAAGATGTAACCGCAATTACGGCACACATGAACATGTCAAGGCGTTGGCACGGATGGGATACAAAAATAAAATCTTTCCCTGCTGCAGAACCTAAACCTGGAACATTGAACTGGGACATTTGGCAAATGGCTACCGACAACCATAACTACAATAAAGATTTTGTGAACGGACAATGGCGTTGTTGGTTCGATTTCGGAATGGGGGCATTGGGAGATTGGGGAGCACATATTTTAGATACCTCACATCAATTCCTTAACCTTGGCTTGCCATACGAGGTAAAACCAAAGAAATTAACAGGACATAATGATTTCTTCTACCCAACCTCTACAACTTTATCCTTTAAATTTCCAAAACGCGGAGAAATGCCACCATTAGAAATTAGTTGGTACGACGGCGTTGATAACCTACCACCTATACCTGCGGGTTATGGCGTTTCTGGTCTCGATCCAAATATTCCACCTCCAAGCACTGGGGCTATGCAACCAGCAAAACTTAATCCAGGTAAAATCATTTATAGTAAAGACCTCACCTTTAAAGGAGGTTCGCACGGTAGTACGCTATCTATCATTCCTGAAGAAAAGGCAAAAGAGATGGCGGCTAAATTACCACAAGTTCCTAAAAGCCCATCCAACCATTTTGCTAATTTCTTGTTGGCTTGTAAAGGACAAGAACAAACTCGCTCTCCGTTTGCAATAGCAGGACCTTTAAGTCAAGTATTCTGCTTAGGCGTTTTAGCGCAATGGACCGGTGATAAATTGAAATTCGATAGAGAGAAAAAAGTAATTACCAACAATAGAAAAGCAAACGAATTGTTGATCGGCCCGCCGCCACGTAAAGGTTGGGAGCAATACTACAAAATATAACGATTGCGTTTAATACTAATGCTCAAAGCACCAAGCCGATAAAGCTTGGTGCTTTTTTATTCCAATAAAAGAATCAAGCTACCTACTAAATCCACAATTTTTTCTTATCTTGTTTTTATCAATTGCTTTCTGGCAATGCGTTTATCAGACGCCACATCTACCTTAATTTCATTAACTCAAATCCAAGTCAAGTCCAAGTCATATCCAAGTTAAGTCCAGGTCAAGTCCACGTTTACTCCACCTTATATCCACCTATGCGCCAGTCTCCATTCGATTGCTAGCCTATGATACTTGCTTTATGCCCTAGTTCTAAGAGACTATAGTGTAGTTGAGAGGCTAAGGCATAGGTGATAGATTGACGTATTAATAAGTACGGCATAACTTTCCCATATTCCCGTATCATTTATAACACAAACCTTCAAACCCTTGCATTTCTCTGCCAAACAATGGATTATTGCCTAACCAATTGTCGCTATGAAAAATCTGCAATCACTAATTTTTGCAACCTTACTTTGCTTAGTAACCCGAGGTTCCGTCGCTCAAACCAACCAGCCAGTTACCATTACTGAGGATGACCTTACCTATACTATGTCTAATGGCTATTTAACATTAAAGATTGATAAACGAACCGCAGATTTAATATCTGTAAAAACCATCAACTCTGCTAGCCCCAATGTAGAATTAATGGGTTATGTTTCTGGTCACCATGCAGGTTATTGGGAGCAAAGTGAGCATTGGCAGCCAGAAGGGTAACTGGGATTTCCATCGACCCTAAAATTAATAATGCGCAACGAGGAGAAGTTTTTGTAAAAGGCTATTCAGATGGGAAATCTATATTGGGTAAAAACCCGACTGCGGCAGGACAAGCAGGTGGGCTTATCGCCGATTTAGAAATCCGCTATACGTTAGAACGAGGTGCTAAAGGGCTATATACCTACGCCATCTTTACTCATCAAGCCACTTATCCCGCTGGTTCTGTTGGTGAATCGAGGTTTGGTTTTAAATTGTCGGGTAAAGTTTTCGACTGGATGTCTATTGATGAAAAACGAAATGGCTTAATGCCAACTGGCAAAGATTGGGACGAAGGCCAAGACCTCAATATGAAAGAAGCACGACGATTAATAACAGGTGTTTTTAAAGGTAAGGCCGAACATAAATATGATTATTCTGCTAAGCAATCTAAAATTTCTGCTTACGGCTGGGCATCAACAAAAGAAAAAGTGGGTGTTTATATCATCAACCCTTCCTTCGAATATTTGTCCAGTGGACCCAATCATTTCGAATTGACTGGTCACTTGGATAACGGCGATGGAGCTGATCCAACCTTACTTAATTATTGGCGAGGAACACATTATGGTGGCAGTATACTTAACTTTAGTGATAAAGAATATTGGACTAAAGTTGTAGGCCCAATGTTTATTTATATACCTACTGGATTAGAACCAAACGCCATGTTTACTGATGCTAAAAAGCAAGCGAAAGTAGAACAGGCAAAATGGCCTTATGCTTGGGTAAAAGGAGTAGATTATCCAGCAGTTGCTGAACGAGCAATTGTAAAAGGGAAAATTAAATTGGTAGACCCACAAGCTATTAAGGGCAAATTTTCTAATTTATTAGTCGGACTGTCGTTTCCAGATGAAGCAGAAAAACCACGTCCGCAACGCAATTTAAAGGCAGATTCTGCAGCGATGGCGCAAATGCGATTGGCACAGCAACAACGAGCAACTCAACAACTACCAGCACCAAAAAGAGACACTCTAGCAAATGGGAAGCCAGCCAATCGAGGCACTTATCTTCCACCTAACCAGACAACATCTCGCCCTTACAGCGGTTATGAAACTGCCATCAATTGGCAAAACGATGCCAAACACTATGAATTTTGGACAGAAGCAGCCGATGATGGCACATTTAGCATTCCCAATGTTCGTCCTGGTAAATACCAATTACATGCAGTGGCCGATGGTGTTTTGGGCGCTTATGATGCGAGGGCCAATGTAACCATTAAGGCAGGAGAGAAACTCAACCTAGGAACCATAGAGTGGAAACCTGTCCGTTATGGGAAACAGATTTTTGAGATTGGCATTCCTAATCGTTCTGCTAAAGAATTTTTTAAGGGTGATGATCATTGGCATTGGGGAATGTATATTGAATATGCCAAGTTTTTTCCGAATGATGTAGATTTTACGGTTGGCAAATCTGACCCAGCTAAGGATTGGTACATCTACCATGTGCCTCATGACACAGATTTTAAGCCAGATGGTCGCGATCAAGGCAGGGCTACGCCTTGGAAGATTAATTTCAATATGGCTGCAAATGAGCTAAGCAACGGAAAAGCTATTTTACGCTTTGGCATTGCAGGTTCTGGCGCACGTTCTTTGGGTATTAATGTGAACGGGAGGGAGGTTGGGCCATTTACAGATTTAAGTGGTGGTGGCGCCATCATGATTCGTGATGGCATTGAAGGAACTTGGGTAGAAAAGAAATGTGAATTTGATGCTACTTTGTTGAAAGTAGGCAAAAATACAGTTACGCTTACGGTGCCAGCAGGCAGCGTTACGAATGGGTTGTGTTATGATGTGATCAGGTTAGAAGTTGGGAAATAACTTTTTTAAATGTCCTTTCACGCTTAAAAAAACTACATAAAAAGAGGTAGTAAAGGATGGTCTAAAAAAGATTTGTAAATTTGGTTTTAGCAGATGCCTATGACACTTCCACTCATTATAACTATTTGCGCACTAATTTTGATTGCTTATGTTTTTGATATCACATCAAGGCATACCAAAGTGCCAACAGTGATTTTTTTACTGGTAATTGGTTGGGTACTTAAACAACTGGTTGTAGTGTTTGATTTGCAGATAGTTAACCTAATGCCTTTACTGCCAATATTTGGTACCCTGGGATTAATTTTAATTGTGCTGGAGGGTGGACTGGAGCTCGAGGTAAATAAACAGAAAAAACCCTTAATAAAAAAAGCAGTGCTCTCTGCTTTGTTCCCTTTAATTGCCTTAGCTATAATTTTAAGCGTTTCCTTGCACTTTTTTACTGGCGCAAAGCTGATGGATTGTTTAATTAATGTGGTGCCATTCTGCGTAATTAGCAGTGCGATAGCCATCCCAAGTGTACAAAACCTAGGTAAAGAAAAAAAGGAACAAGTCATTTATGAAAGCAGCATGTCTGATATTATTGGCGTGGTGCTATTTGATTTCTTAATCAACAACGAAACAATTAACCTTGGATCATTTGTAAACTTCGGAATTGAATTGGCAATTATGCTAGTGGTCTCACTTGCAGCGAGTATAGGCTTGGCATTCTTAATAAAAAAAATAGAGCACCACGTAAAGTTGGTACCCATCATGATGATGATTGTATTAATCTATGCAGTAGCAAAAGCCTATCACCTCCCGGCTTTATTATTTATTTTAATATTTGGCCTTTTCCTAAATAATCTTGATGAATTTAAACAGTTCTCCTTTATCCGTTATTTAAAACCAAAAATATTAGATGTGGAGATTCATCGATTTACCAGGTTGGTTGGCGAAGCTGCTTTTTTAATCAGAACCATATTTTTTATACTTTTTGGCTACAGCATAGAAATTAATGATTTATTCGACCTCAACACACTTCCTTATTCTCTCGGCATTTTCGCTTGTGTGTTATTGGTAAGGCTGGTACAGCTAAAGGTTGCAAAGGAAAAACTGCTTCCCATGCTTTTCATTGCGCCAAGAGGTTTAATTACCATTATGTTATTTCTTTCTATCCCAATTGGTGCCAAACTAGCACTTGTAAACGAGCCTATGGTTTTGCAGCTAATTATCCTTAGTATTTTAGTAATGATGGCAGGCTTGGTTGTTTACAAAGAAAAAAGGCAATTGTAGGGAGCTACGGATCTTTGTTTTATTAAATCTACTGGTGAAGGCTAACGGTGAGGTATTCCTTATCACTTCGTGATGATGACAATTCCATCTAATCAACACCCAATTGTTTGAATTTTGCAATTATCTGTTTGAACAGCGCTAACAGCTCAGGCTAAAATACCATCAACTTTGTGTTATAAAATTTATAATGATGAACACAAGAAAAACATGGTTTATTACCGGAGCCTCTAAGGGATTAGGGCTTACTTTGGCTAAAAAATTATTAGCGCAAGGTTATAACGTAGCAGCAACTTCTCGTACTATTGATGCTTTGAAGAAGGCAGTTGGTTCAGAAACCGCAAACTTTTTACCATTGGCAATGAACATTGTTGATGAAGAAGATGTAGATAAAGTCATTAAACAAACCGTAGCACATTTTGGAGGTATTGATGTAATTGTAAATAATGCAGGTTACGGACAAATAGGCGGTTTGGAGGAGCTAACCGATGCGGAGGCTAAAACTAATTTTGATGTAAATGTATTTGGCTCACTCAACGTAATTCGTAAAGCTTTGCCTTATTTAAGAAGCCAACAAAACGGACACATCTTCAATATTTCATCCATTGGTGGCTTTACAGGCGGATTTCCTGCATTTGGCGTTTATTGTGCAAGTAAATTTGCAGTACACGGTTTTACAGAATCTTTATATCACGAAGTAAAACCATTCGGAATTAATGTAAGTCTAGTGATGCCTGGTTATTTCCGCACCAACTTCTTGGAGGGGGATTCGATTGCCAAGCCACAAAATGAAATAGCAGCTTATCAAAACGTGAGAGACGTACAAAACGCCCACGTTAATGAAATCAATAATAACCAACAAGGTGATCCAGAAAAAGCCGCTGATGTGATGATTGAAGTTGCAAATCAAACTGACCCTGCCTTGCATTTGTTTTTAGGGGCTGATGCTTATCAGGCCGCACAAAACAAAATTGAATTGGTGCAAAAAGACATGGAAATCTTTAGGTCATTAGGAACTACCACTGGATTTGATAACTAGTTTTTCCTAAGCTCAGTCTTTTTGAAAACTCAACCCGTTGCAGGGATTGGGTTTTTAGCATTACACATTACGCTTAAAATGTTTTAAATTTACAATATGGAGCCATTAGAAACCCTCGAAGATTTTTATGAAAGGAAATTCGATTTAAAGTTCGAAGGAGTTAATGCGGATTTGGGGCATTTCAATGTTTTTAAATTAGAAGATTGTAATGCGCCTGGTCGACCGCCGGTGCAATACAGTCGCCGAGATTTTTACAAAGTTGCCTTAATGAGAGGTAGGCACCTTTACCACTATGGCGATAAAACTTTAGAAGTTAACGGCAGTACCTTGATGTTTTTTAATCCAGAGGTGCCTTATACTTTTGAGCCCTTAACCGAAGATGCAACTGGTTATTTCTGTATTTTTAAGGATGCTTTTTTTACAGAATATATCCGTGGCAGCTTAAAAAACCTACCAATGTATTCGCCCAATGGCAAACCAGCATACTTATTAAATAAACAACAAGACGAAGATTTTGCATTAATCTTTCTTAAAATGATTGATGAATTGCAATCTGATTATACTTTTAAGTTTGATTTGATCCGTAATTACATCATGGAAGTGATTCATGGAGCCATGAAATTGCAGCCTTCAGAAACTTTATATAAACATGCAGATGCAAATGCTCGTATCACTGCAGTTTTTACAGAGCTCTTAGAAAGGCAATTTCCAATTGAATCTCGCTCACAACAGTTTAACATGCGCTCGGCAAAAGACTTTGCAGAAAAATTGAACGTACATCCCAATCATTTAAACAGGGCAATTAAAACGGCTACGGGCAAAACGACCACCACTCACATCAGCGAAAGATTAATAACTGAAGCTATAGCCTTACTGAAACATACCAATTGGAACATCTCAGAAATTAGTTATACCCTGGGTTTTGAAGAGCCTGCACACTTTAATAATTTCTTTAAAAAACAAACTAGTCAAACCCCAAAAGCTTACAGAGTATAAATTTTCGCAGAGAGAATTTAGGTTAATAGTTGAAATGTGTTAATGATTCAAGGTTTTGTTCAAACACCAGCAAAGATTGTGAGCCTACCTTTACATGGTAAATAAAAACAATTATTATCATGTCAAAAACAATTATAATTACTGGAGCTTCACGTGGTTTCGGTAAAATCTGGGCAAAAGCCCTGTTAAAACGCGGCGATAAAGTGGCTGCCACCGCGAGAAACATTGAACATTTAAACGACCTCGTTGAAGAGTTTGGCGATGCTGTTTTTCCTATTCAACTAGATGTTAACGATAGAGCGGCGTGTTTTGCTGCGGTAAACCAAGCAAAAGCACATTTTGGACATATAGATGGATTAATTAATAACGCAGGTTTTGGTCTGTTCGGTGCCATCGAAGAAACAACTGAAGAGCAAGCAAGGGCACAAATGGAAACCAATTTTTTTGGTGTACTTTGGGTTACACAGGCTATTTTGCCAATATTTAGGGAACAACAAAGTGGCCACATTATACAGGTTTCAAGTTTCTTGGGTCTGGTAACCTTACCTGTTTTAGGACTTTATAATGCTTCAAAATATGCAGTAAACGGATTAAGTGAAACTTTAGCTGCTGAAGTTGCGGGCTTTGGTATAAAAGTAAGTTTAATTGAGCCGAACGGTTTTTCTACAGATTGGTCTGGTGCTTCAGCTTTTCAAACTGAGCCTAATGAAGTTTACACACCAATTAAAAAAGCATTTGCAGAAGGCGCAACACCAGATTCTTGGGGTAATCCAGAAGCAACAGCTCCTGCTGTACTGGCCTTAATTGATAGCGAAAACCCACCATTGCACTTTTTATTAGGCAAAGTTGCTTATCCAGGTGTTAAACAAGTTTATGCAGATCGCTTGGCGCAATTTGAAGAGTGGAAAGAGGTTTCGGCGAATGCACACGGTCACTAAAAAATCATTTTAAATAGCTTAAATCACAGTCTATACAGTAAATGTGTAGATTGTGATAATTAAAAGAAGGCAATGAAACATTATAAAAGCTTGGCAGAATTACATCAGGAAAACGGGTTTCCTGCACCTGAAAATCCTTTGTTCAGTATTTTTCAATGCACTCATGCCTGCTCAATGATAGAAACCGAATTTACGAGCGACTTCTACATGATTGGGGTAAAGAAATTAATTTCTGGAGTAATTAAGTACGGGCGTACAAAATATGATCACGAAAGTGGCTCGATGATGTTCTTGAAACCAAGACAAATCATCGAAATGAGGGACCTTCATTTAGAGGAAAGTGGTTTCTTAATTTTTGTGCATGAAGATTTTTTAAATGGACATATTTTGCATGACGAAATTAGAAAGTATCATTATTTCGATTATGAAACCAATGAGGCACTTCATCTATCTCCAAATGAAGAAAAAACGATTTGGGAGCTGTACCATAAAATCGAAAGCGAGTACAATAATAACCAAGATGAATATAGTAGAGAAATTATACTGGCAAATTTAGATACGATGCTTAAATATGCCCAACGTTTTTATAAAAGACAATTCATCAATAGATTGGAGATTTCTGGTAAAACTGTAACCAAGTTCATCAACGAATTAGATCATTACATGGCAAATGGTTTGTTAGATAGTAAGGGTTTACCTTCCGTTCATTACATGGCCAATAATTATCTGATACTTTAAAGCAAGAAAGTGGTAAAACCGCTTTAGAGCATATTCATATCTATTTAATAGCAGAGGCAAAAAATAGACTTATTGGAGAAACGCAATCAGTTTCTGAAATTGCTTACGCTTTAGGATTTGAGAATCTATCTTATTTCTCAAGATTATTTAAAAGAGAAGTTGGTGTAAGCCCAGTTGGTTTTAAAAAGCAGGTTTTAAACTAAGGTGGGTTATCTGCTGCGGTTTTGAGTACAGGTTAAGTATACAAGGCCTCCAAAGCTAATTCCCATCGCACACGTTTGCCAGTCGAGCTAGCAATAACGCTTATGCTAAGTGTTTATTTTTTAAGGATTATCTATTTCCCATTTACTATTCCCTCTCCTTATTTCACAGTCACGTAACTCACTGCAGTTTGTGTGCAAACTTTAGCTTCGCACTCTTGCATTCTAGACATGTTTAAAACCGTTTCCCTTGTTTCAGAAATAATGTTATCCCATGATT
>SEDG01000593.1 GCA_004295885.1 Pedobacter sp.
TCGACAATGGTTAGTGGTGTACCAAAGTTTTTTGAATAGCTGGTTTGGAGTTTGCCGTAAAGGTTATAGGTTGCAGACCACGACATATAAATATCATTACCTGAAACGGTAATTGCCTGGTCGGTCGCGTACGTATTCCGGTCTGTAAGATCGAAGAGCTGACCATTTTTCCAGTAGCAGACAATAGATGAAGTACCATCAGGCGATCTTTGTCCAATTATATAAACATCATTGTTTACTACTGCTATCCCGCTAGCCCTAGCATTGATGTCATTTGTTAATGTTACCGGAGTTCCATTTTTCCAATACTTTGCAGCGTAGTTGGTATTACCACTTTTTGCCTCGGCGCCTGCGATATAAACATCGTTGCCCACTATAAAAATATCGGTTGCCATTGCATAGTTAGTTCCATCTGTGAGGTTAACACCTACACCATTCTTCCAATACTTGGCAATAGAATTACCATTTCCCGTTGACTGTGATCCGACTACATAAACATCTTTCCCCAATAAGGCCATTCCGTTGGCATCAGAACCAGCCGAACCCAATGTAACAGCTTTGCCGTTTTTCCAATAGGTGGCTACGTAGTTGATGCGACCGGCCGCGTATACATCTACCGTTGACGTTTCAACTGGCTGTGGTTGAGGGCTATCGATGCCTTTCTTCTTGCAGGATGCAAAGGCAGTAAAAAATATCAGTAAAGCAAAATTATAGTTAAGTAAGTTTTTCGCATTCATATATCCTAAATCAGGCGTTAATGGGTTTTACACATCAAGACATTATAACAGGTAATTTGTTTTAGTTTTATATTTAAAATCTTGAAAATAATCTTTGTTGGCGATTCGCTTTTGGCATAAAAACCGATGGATTCCTCCCCTCTCTGGCGCAAACGTCCCGCTTGTGCCTCAATTTTAAATCAAACGCTGTCTCGTCCTGAAATAGGTTTACACAATTGTAAAGAAAATTGAGAGATATTCAAAAACCTATAAGCGTAAATGGCAGAGTCATAATAGCGAGGAGTTCAAGCTTAGGTCTGTAACGAGTAGATCAACGGGAATGAGGGCATACCTTCGCTGGAGAAAAAGCATGGCTTGGCAACTCAAAGCTAACCATATGGCTGAAGTTATATGGCATGGGGATTAGAAAAACCATTTGCCTTCCTTTATTCAAATTGCATTGACAGGTACAGGTTAATAGATAAAGCATTCTACATACAAACCTGAAGCATAGATGAAGCGTACTTGAAGCATAGATGAAGCGTAGATAATGCGTTGTTAATGCGTAGTTTAAAAATTCGATGCGACCGTTATTTTTCTTAGGAATTTCAACAATCATTAATTAAACTCAGTGCCGGAGTCGAACCATAAAACGACAAAAGCCTTAGATCTCTCTAAGGCTTTTCGTACACCCAATAGGATTCGAACCTATGACCTACGGTTTAGAAAACCGGTGCTCTATCCAGCTGAGCTATGGATGCATAATTAAACGAAACAATAAATTACTCCGTTTAATGGTGCAAAGATATAATTTCTGAAGGATAATTATAAAATATTTTTAAAATTATCAGCCATTTGGCGAGCTCAAAAAGCTATTCATATTGATTGATAGCTAATTATGGACGAAATTTAGCATAACTGGTTGCGTAAGCCTCATTAGTTGGAGCCATTTGGCTAGCCAGTTGGTAATAATAAGCAGCATCAGTTAACAGATGGCTTTCCTCTAGCAAAAATGCTTTTAAGTATGCAGTTTCTGCAGGGGTTGTAACTACTACGTTAGCCAGCACTTTGTTTCTTAATTTTTGATAGGCTACGGCATTTAACATAATCAACACTTTTTTATTCGCACTCTGCTCGCCTTTCAAGTCCCAATAATAGGTCCCTGTTTTTT
>SEDG01000594.1 GCA_004295885.1 Pedobacter sp.
CAATCAAAGTATTAAACTATGGCAAGCTTTACCCTAACCCCAGAATCTTGGGAGAGAGTTAAAATTAAATTTTTAAGGAAATATCGCGATTTAACATCTGCTAACCTATCTTTTTCTCCTGGTCAAGAAGATCAATTGGTACAACAGCTAATGTCTCTAGTAAAAAGAGATCAAGCCTATATAGAATTTACAATTAAAAAGGCACTAGCTGATCCAGCAGGTAACCGACTATAAGCCTATTTTATATCACTCTACTTTTTTGTAAGTTTAACACTAATTTAATGGATAATGAAAAAAGTTAAGATTAGTGTTTTATTAATAATTACTTGTCTAGCAACATTAACGCTTGCATTTAAGGAAGACTTATTCTTAGTTTCAAAAAACCTAGACATTTTCGCATCCTTATATAAGGAAATCAACATCAACTATGTTGAGGACACCAACCCTGGCGATTTAATGAAGACTGGCATTGATGCCATGCTCGAGGGCTTAGATCCTTATACCGAATACATTCCAGAATCTGAGATAGAAAATTATAAACTTAATTATGTTAGCACTCAGTACGGGGGAATAGGAGCGGGGACTTTATTTATCGAAGGAAAGCTTTTTGTAAATGAAGTGAGTGAAGGAAATCCAGCGAATAAGCAAGATATGAAGCCAGGCGATCAGATCGTAAAAATCAACGGGACTGACACTCAAGGAAAAGATCGCAGTCAAATTAGCCAACTACTTCGTGGGCCTAAAGGATCCTCTTTAAGTTTAGTTTTAATTAGGGATGGATCTGTTTTAAATAAAACCTTGGTAAGGGAAGAGATTAAACAGCCAAATGTTTCTTATTCGGGTATGCTCGAAGATCAAATAGGCTATATCAAATTAGATAAGTTTTTAGAAAATTCTGGTCAAGAAGTAAAAGAAGCCCTTACTAGCATCAATAAATCTAATCCAAAAGGAATTATATTAGATTTAAGAAACAATGGTGGAGGGATTCTTCAAGAAGCTGTAAAGATTGTAAACTTATTTGTGCAAAAAGACATATTGGTTGTTGTACAAAAAGGACGCAATCCCGAAAAAACAATTAGGTATCAAACAACAAACCAACCCGTTTCACCTCAGGTACCTTTAGTTGTTCTAGTTAATGGATCTTCAGCGTCGGCATCGGAGATTGTTGCAGGTGCATTGCAAGATTTAGATAGGGCAATTGTAATTGGTCAGCGTAGTTATGGCAAAGGTTTAGTGCAG
The DNA here is from genome assembly GCA_004295885.1 of Pedobacter sp. Lineage (GTDB taxonomy): Bacteria > Bacteroidota > Bacteroidia > Sphingobacteriales > Sphingobacteriaceae > Pedobacter. Next base: position 1,240 of record SEDG01000594.1, read on the forward strand.
CAAACCTTTAATCTTCCTTATAATAGTTTGGTTAAAGTTACAGTGGCTAAATATTATACGCCATCAGGGCGATGCATACAAGCGCTAGACTATGCACATAAAGACGAAAATGGAATAGCAGAGAAATTTGCGGATACTGCGATGAAAGCATTCGGGACTAAAGGGGGTAGAACTGTGTATAATGGCAACGGTGTTTATCCTGATGTTTTTGTTGAGCCAGTTAAATATAGTCCAATAACCTTATCATTGGCCAACAAGAATCTTTTCTTTGATTATGCAAATGCCTATAAAAAAGCAAACAAAGAAGTGCCCAATGTTAAAACATTCCAGTTAACAGATGCCAATTATACTCAATTTGTTAATTCGTTGGCAAGTAAAGACTATAGTTATACTTCAAAAACTGAACGCTTACTGTCGGATTTAAAATCTGAAGCAGAAAAGGAAAATAAATTGGCAGCTGTAAAAGTAGATTTAGAAGAGCTTAGGTCGAAAATGCTAAGTGCAAAGAAAACAGATCTGATGACCCACAAAGCAGAGATTAAACGAGTTTTGGAAACCCAGATAATCAGTAGGTATTATTTCGAAAGAGGAAAAATAGAGCAAGCTTTTCAGTATGATAAGGACATAGCTCAAGCAAAATCCCT
>SEDG01000595.1 GCA_004295885.1 Pedobacter sp.
AGTCTTGTGTGGTGGCCAAGGGGCTAGGGAGACTTGTGCCCAAGACAGATTATTTCTCAAGTTTAACGACTGCACAAGTCGGCTCTTCTGTAGGCCCGGGCTGTAAGACTTGCGCTAGTGCATGATACAATCCCTGGCGCAAGTCTTGTGTGGTGGCCAAGAGGCTAGGGAGACTTGTGCCCAAGACAGATTATTTCTCAAGTTTAGCGACGGGACAAGTCGGCACTTCTGTAGGCCCGGGCTATAAGACTTGCGCTAGTTATGATGCGTTCCTGGCGCAAGTCTTGTGCGATGGACAAGAGGCTAGGGAGACTTGTGCCCAAGACAGATTATTTCTCAAGTTTAACGACTGCACAAGTCGGCTCTTCTGTAGGCCAGGGCTGTAAAACTTGCGCTAGTGCATGATACGTTCCTGGCGCAAGTCTTGTGTGGTGGCCAAGAGGCCAGGGATACTTTGCCCAAGATTGATTATTTCTCAAGTTTAACGACTGCACAAGTCGGCTCTTCTGTAGGCCCGGGCTGTAAGACTTGCGCTAGTGCATGATACAATCCATGGCGCAAGTCTTGTGCGATGGACAAGAGGCCAGGGATACTTTGCCCAAGATTGATTATTTCTCAAGTTTAACGACGGCACAAGTCGGCTCTTCTGTAGGCCCGAGCTGTAAGACTTGCGTTAGTGCATGATAAGTTCTCTGGCGCAAGTTTTGTCTGATCAATTGCTAATCTTTAATTTCTAACAATGAGTACCAAATACAAATTCAGGAATGATGAGGGCATATATTTCGTTTCGTTCGCTACGGTAGGCTGGATTGATGTTTTTACTAGAAGGGTTTATAGAGATCTATTCTTGGAAAGTCTAACCTACTGCAGAAAAGAAAAAGGGTTGAGGCTCCATGCATGGGTAATTATGAGCAACCACGTTCACTTAATTATTAGCAGTATGGATGGGCATCATTTAGCTAACATTATACGTGACTTGAAAAAATATACGTCATATAGAATATTAAAAGCAATAACTGAACATCCAACAGAAAGCAGGAAAAATTGGATGCTGCATCTTTTTAAAAAGGCAGGAGAAAAGAATAGTAATAATGATGTCTTTCAGTTTTGGCAGCAGGATAATCACCCAATAGAATTGGATCCGCAAACCAATATGTTTGAAGAACGTATCAACTATCTTCATGATAATCCTGTGGAGGCGGGATTGGTAACCAAAGGCTCAGATTACCTTTATAGTAGTGCCATCGATTATGAGGAGGGTGTGGGATTGATTGAAATAGATAGGCTAGGATAATTTGTTATGGTACAAGTGGGCTCTTCTGTAGGCTCGGGCTGTAAGACTTGCGCTAGTACATGATACGCTCCTGGCGCAAGTCTTGTGCGATGGCCAAGAGGCTAGGGAGACTTGTGCCCAAGACAGATTATTTCTCAAGTTTAACGATGGTACAAGTCGGCTCTTCTGTAGGCCGGTGCTGTAAGACTTGCGCTAGTTATGATATGTTGCTGGCGCAAGTCTTGTGCGATGGGCAAGAGGCCAAGGGAGACTTGTGTCCAAGATTGATCAATGCAAAAGTCGGCTCTTCTGTAGGCCTGGGCTGTAAGACTTGCGCTAGTGCATGATACGCTCCTGGCGCAAGTCTTGTGTGGTGGCCAAGAGGCTAGGGAGACTTGTGCCCAAGACAGATTATTTCTCAAGTTTAACGACTGCACAAGTCGGCTCTTCTATAGGCCTGGGCTGTAAGACTTGCGCTAGTACATGATACGTTCCTGGCGCAAGTCTTGTGTGGTGGCCAAGAGGCTAGGGAGACTTGTGCCAAGACAGATTATTTCTCAAGTTTAACGACGGGACAAGTCGGCTCTTCTGTAGGCCTGGGCTGTAAGACCCATTTTCTAGCATTTACAAATGCTTCTATCCATGGAGAAACTTCGTCTTTTCTGCCTTTTGGATAATTTGCCCAATGCCATTGGAACAATGAACGTTCAATATGTGGCATCATCACTAAATGTCTTCCAGATTCATCACACATCATTGCGGTGTTGTAATCAGAACCATTCGGACTAGCAGGATAACTTTCGTAAGCGTATTTAGAAACGATTTGGTATTTATCTTCTGCGTATGGCAATTGGAATCTTCCTTCGCCATGCGATACCCAAACACCTAATGTGCTACCCGCTAAGGTAGAAAGCATGACAGATTTGTTTTCTTGTATGGTTAACGAAGTAAAGATACTCTCGTGTTTATGACTTTCGTTATGCAACATTTTCGGTTTCTGCTCATGGTCTTTATTTATCAAGCCAAGCTCAACAAATAACTGGCAACCATTACAAACGCCAACAGAAAGTGTGTCTTCGCGATTAAAGAAATTCTCTAAAGCAATTCTCGCTTTTTCGTTATACATGAATGCGCCAGCCCAACCTTTTGCCGATCCTAAAACATCTGAGTTAGAGAACCCACCAACAGCGCCAATAAATTTAATATCGGCTAATGTTTCCCTGCCCGAAATTAAATCGGTCATGTGTACATCTTTCACGTCAAAACCAGCTAAATACATCGCATTAGCTAATTCACGCTCAGAATTACTGCCTTTCTCGCGAATAATGGCTGCCTTCGGACGAGGTTTCGTTTCGTCGATTATAGGTTTTTTGCCATCAAACTGAGTTGGGAAATTATATTGTAAAGGTTGATTTTTATAGTTGTCGAAACGTTCTTTAGCCTTTACAGCTCCACTTTGTTTGGTATCTAATAAGTAAGAAGTTTTAAACCAAACATCACGTAAAGTATCAATGTCAAAACTCAATTCTTCATCAAAGTTTTTCACTTTTAATGTCGCTGT
>SEDG01000077.1 GCA_004295885.1 Pedobacter sp.
TTGGAAACTATTGCGGGCTTAAGTGCAGAAGAAGCAAAAAACCAACTGGTAGAAAATATGAAAACCGAAGCTCGTGCTCAAGCCATGATGCAGGTTAAAGACATTGTTGATGAAGCTAAGTTAACTGCTAGCAAAGAAGCTAAAAAGGTGGTTATCCAAACTATTCAACGTACGGCTGCAGAGGCTGCGATTGAAAATTCTGTTTCTATTTTCCATATCGATAGTGATGAAATTAAAGGTCGCGTGATTGGTAGAGAGGGTAGAAATATCCGTGCTTTGGAAGCCGCAACAGGAATTGAAATTATTGTTGATGATACACCAGAAGCAATTATCTTATCAGGTTTTGACCCGGTGAGAAGAGAGATTGCTCGTTTGGCCTTGCACCGTTTGGTAACTGATGGTCGTATTCACCCAGCTCGTATTGAAGAGGTGGTGGCAAAAACCAAGAAGCAAATTGAAGACGAGATTGTTGAAATTGGCGAACGTACGGTTATTGATTTAGGTATTCATGGCTTGCATCCAGAATTGATTAGAATGGTTGGACGTATGCGTTACCGTTCATCTTACGGACAAAACTTATTACATCACTCTCGTGAGGTAGCTAATTTCTGTGCTACAATGGCGGCAGAATTAGGCTTAAATGCTAAGATGGCAAAACGTGCTGGTTTATTACATGATATAGGTAAAGTGCCTGATGATAATCCAGAATTACCTCACGCTATTTTGGGTATGCAGTTGGCAGAAAAATATAAGGAACATCCTGAAGTTTGTAATGCAATTGGAGCTCACCATGATGAGATAGAAATGACCTCGATGATTTCACCAATCATTCAAGCTTGTGACTCTATTTCTGGCGCAAGACCAGGAGCAAGACGTGAAGTAGTAGAAAGTTACATCAAACGTTTAAAAGAGCTAGAAGAACTTGCTTTATCTTACCCTGGTGTTGAAAAAACATTTGCGATACAAGCTGGTAGAGAGTTACGTGTAATTGTAGAAAGTGAAAGAATTACAGATGCACAAGCGGAATTACTAGCAGCAGATATTTCTAACCGTATTCAAACTGAAATGACTTACCCTGGTCAAATTAAGGTAACGGTAATTAGAGAGACCAGGTCTGTAGCTTTCGCTAAGTAAAAGATAATGTAATCCTGAGCGTAGTCGAAGGATTTGAGTTAACATATTTGAAAAGCTCAGACTGATAAACAAATATTTTTAAAAGCGTCCCGAAACTTCAGGACGCTTTTTTATCTTTATGTTATGAACCACGAAGGAGCTTAGGTTATAAAGAATAACCTTAGTGCGCTTTGTGTCTTTGTGGTAAATTAAAAATAACCAAATGGAACAAATAGAAAAACGCCCAGTAGATGTACTTTTTGATAAATACGCAGAAAGTCATCAAAATCAAACCAACGAAACTATTCATTGGATTTGTGTGCCACTAATTGTTTTTAGCTTATTAGGTTTAGTTTGGCAAATTCCATTTCCGCACTTAGATTTTTTAGGTCAGTACAATGGCTATTTAAATTGGGCATCGTTTTTAATTGCATTCGCGATGTACTATTATTTTACCTTATCTCCTGTACTTTTTTTCTTAATGATATGGATTATTGGGTTGATGAGTTATGTGATAGTTAAAATAGAACTCGCTTTTGGTTTGGGCAGTTTAACAGCTTGTTTAATTTACTTAGCTATTTTCGTATTTGCCTGGATTGGTCAATTCATTGGGCATAAAATTGAAGGAAAGAAACCATCGTTTTTAGATGATGTAAAGTTCCTGTTGATAGGTCCCATTTGGTTATTACATTTCGTTTGCAGAAAAATAGGATTGAAATATTGATATAACTTCCCGCTGATTTTGGAGATTACGCAGATAGGTAATCTGCAACATCAGCGTTATCTGCGGGATAACATTAAAGTTAATTTGTTGTTAACCATCAAAAATTAACCATTAGCCGTTGCCAATAACAAAATCGCCCTTGGCACATTAATTAACATGCCATTTAACATTAAATTAACCTGTTGGTAAACGAATGGTAATTTATAGCTAACACGGAGCTAACATTGTGGTAATAGTTGAAACTTTAATAGGCGCTGGCGTAAAAATCTCTGGAACGACTAAAGCCGTAGCAACAGACGTTGAAGGAAGATATACACTTAGCGGTTTAGCTGCAGGTAAATATGTATTAGAAGTATCTTATGTTAGTTATAATACAAAAAATGTTACTGAAGTAGAGGTAAAAGACAATGCTGTAACTACGGTAAATGTTGTTTTAGAAGAAGCAAGTTCTACTTTAAGTCAGGTTGTAATTACTACATCGGTTAAACAAGAATCAGTAAACACCTTATACTTAAAGCAAAAAACAAATGTGAGTATTTCAGATGGTATCTCGGCAGACCAAATTAAACGTTCTCCAGATAGAAACACCTCAGAAGTTTTAAAAAGAGTAAGTGGCACAAGTATTCAAGATAATAAATTTGTTATCGTTCGTGGTTTGAGCGATAGGTATAACGCAACTTTATTAAATAACGCCATCCTGCCAAGTTCAGAACCAGACCGTAAAGCTTTCTCATTCGATATCATTCCATCAAATATGATCGATAATATCGTTATCAATAAAACTGCTTCGCCAGATTTACCAGGAGATTTCTCAGGTGGTGTAGTGCAGGTTTTAACAAAGGATATCCCAACTGATAATTATCTTTTCGCATCAGTAGGTACTGGTTATAACTCTCAATCTACTTTTAAAAATTTCCATCTTGGAGAAAAAAGCGGAGTAGAAAACTTTGGTTTCTTTAAAAGCAGCAGAAACATTCCAAAAGGAGTGCCTTCAACTGCAAGGTATAATGTACTAACCTCCAATCAGAAAATTGATGCAGGTAAATTATTTGCCAATTCTTTTCAAACCAATAACTATAATTCGGCCATGCCAGCTCAAGCTTACCAATTGAGTATGGGATTACGCAAAGAATTAAAAAATAAGGCGAACATTGGCGCCATCCTTTCTTTAACGTATAGAAATGCAGAGAATAAAAATGAGTCGGAAAGATTTGAGTATGAAGGTGCAACAACACAATATGATTTCAAAGATGAGACTTATAAATTCAGTTCATCTGTTGGAGCTTTAGCCAATATCGCATACATTAAAGGCAACAATAAAATTGCATTTAAAAATTTATACAACATCTCTTTGGATAATACCTACACTTCTCGCTCGGGAACTCAATTTGTTGATAAGGATTACATTAAAGGTTATTCTTATGATTTGGTAAGTAAATCACTATTAAATACACAACTAGAAGGTGAGCATAAGTTAGATTGGGAGGATTTAAAAATCAACTGGAATTTAGGTTATTCTTACTCTGATCGCTTGCAGCCAGATTTGAAATCTATTAATTATAGATTAGACTATGACCAAGGCGCAACAAAATACGAGGCAGTAGTTCCAAATGGAACAGCATCAAGAACAGACGCAAGTAGATTCTTCTCAGAACTGTTTGAAGACAGTTATAATGCTGGCTTAAATCTAACTTTACCGCTCACGCTTTTTAAAGAGAAAAGCTTTTTAAAAGTAGGTGGCATGAAACAATATAAACTAAGAGATTTTAAAGCTCGTAAATTTGGTTATATTAAATCGTTCGGTTCTTTTGATGCAAACTTATTGTTCTTGCCTTTTAACCAAATCTTTGACCCAGCAAACTTAAAACCAACTGGTTTTATAATGGATGAAGGAACTGAAAACGCAGATAAATACGATGCGACTTCTGATTTAAATGCAGGTTATGCCATGTTGGATACTCGTCTTAGTAAGAAATTAAGAGTTTCTTTTGGTGCAAGGGTAGAAGATTCTTATCAATTGGTAAACACTGCAGACTATACAGGTGCAAAGGTTAAAGTAGAGAAACAATATTTAGACGTACTACCTTCATTAAATGCTACTTATAACCTAAGTGAAAAAACAAATCTTCGTTTTTCTGCATCGCAAACGGTTACAAGACCAGAATTAAGAGAGCTTTCTAACTTTGGTTTCTTCGATTATATCTCAAAAAGAATTTTACAAGGTAATCCAGATTTAAAAAGAAGTCAGAACACTAATATCGATTTCAAGTATGAGTTCTTCCCGGGTGCTGGTCAAGTGTTATCTGTTTCTGGATATTACAAATATTTTAAAAATCCAATTGAGCAAGTTGTTTCTTCAGGAAGTGTGAAAAACATTACTTTCCAAAATGCAAATTCTGCAACTACTTACGGTATGGAGTTCGAAGTTCGTAAAAACTTAAGTTTTATTAATGATAATGATTTTTATAAAAACCTAACGGCATACGCCAACACTTCCATCATTTTTTCTACTGTAAACTTAAATAGTTTAGTTTCAGAAATTACCTCAAGAGCATTACAAGGTCAATCGCCATACTTAATTAATGCAGGTTTGTTATTTAATGAGCCAAAAAGTAACTTATCTTTTAATTTATTGTATAACAGGGTTGGAGAAAGAATTTCTGAAGTAGGCTATCAAGGTTATCCAGATATCTATGAAAAAGGAAGAAATATGATAGATTTCCAAATCTCAAAAAGACTATTAAAGAATAAAGCAGAACTACGTCTTAATTTCGCTGATATCCTTAACGAGAAGATATATTTCTATCAAAACAACAACACTAAGAAAACTTATCAAGCAGGAACAGATAATATCATGAATACTGCAAGAACAGGAACTGGTGCAAGTTTAACATTTACCTACAATTTTAGCCTAGACAAAAAATAGGTCCTTAACATTAAGGTAATATTCAGATAATCAAATGGTAAAGAAGGCTTAATACTTAAAAAATATTAAGCCTTTATTTTTGAACAAATAAAAATTAAAAGCAAGAACAATGAGAAATTACAAATTATCAGTTTTATTTTTGGCAGCTCTTTTGGCCTTCGCATCATGCAGAAAAAGTGATGATGAGGAAGTTGTGGTAATTCCAAAAGCACCAGAAACTTTAAATGGTGAAATTACAACAAGCAGAACTTTAACTGCTGATAGACAATGGATTTTAGACGGAGTAGTGTTGGTTAAAAATAATGCAGTTTTAACTGTAGAGCCAGGAACTGTAGTAAGAGCTAAAATTGGAACTAAAGCCGCCTTGGTAATAGACAAAGGTTCTAAATTAATTGCAGATGGAACAGTTACCAAGCCAATTGTTTTTACTTCTGGTAAAGATGCAGGAAGCAGAACTCCAGGCGATTGGGGAGGAATAATTTTAGTAGGTAAAGCACCAACAAACAGAACAACTGCTGTTGCTGTAGAGGGTGGTGTTGCCTTAACTTACGGAACTGATAATGTGCCGACAGATAACTCTGGAATTTTACGTTATGTGCGTATTGAATATGCTGGTATTGGTGTAAACGATAGCGAGATAAATGCCTTAACATTTTATGCTGTAGGTAGCGGAACAATAGTTGAAAATGTACAAACTGTATATGCTAATGATGATGCTTTTGAATTTTTTGGCGGAACGGTACAGTGTAAAAATTTAATCGCTTACGCAACTGCGGATGATGATTTCGATTTTGACTTTGGATTTAACGGAAGCATACAGTTTGCATTGGCTTTAAGAGACCCTGCTTTTGTTGATGCAGTTGATGATGGCAATGGTATTGAGTGTGATAATGATAAAGATGGAACTGATGCACTTCCAATTACACAACCTAAATTATCTAATTTAACTTTAATTGGCCCAAACAATGCAGCTGGTACAGCATCTAGACATGCTTATGGTAACCGTTGGAGAAGAGGTTCTAAATTTATTTTTAACAATTCTATTATTTTAGGAAACCAAAAAGGTGGATTAAATATCGAATCTGATAAATCTGCAAACTTCTACAAAGCTGGTGATTCTCAATTTAAAAATAATATTGTAGCTGCTTTCGGCCCTGCATTCTTAGTAACTGCAACTACCTTAACAACTACAGAAATGCAAACAAAAGCACTAGCAGATGGTTGTGTTGTTCTAACAGATGTTAATGTTGGCCTTAAATTAAATAATCCATTTAACTTATTAGCTCCAAACTTCTTGCCTGCTACAGGTTCTCCAGCACTTGCAGGTACTTGGGTAGCAACTACAAACGCAACAGCTGTAACTTATCGTGGCGCTTTTGGAACTACAGATTGGACAGCGGGTTGGGCTAATTGGAATGCGCAAAACACAAAATATTAATAACAAATAATATCTACCTGAAAAGGCATCGTAAATTTTACGATGCCTTTTTTGTTTTTATAACCCAAGCTTAACTTTGATTTAACAAGCTAAAATTACCTTTGCAATGTTAAATATTTGGTTAATAATTAACGTTTAAGTTTAGGTTAGTTGATAAAGCAAAAAGCCACGATGGATGTCGTGGCTTTTATTATTATAGTAAGATTCACAAATGAACTGTTGAACCAATAAACTAGAAGTTCTTTCCAATCTTCTCTAACATATCAGTTGGAATTTTATGTGCATCAACCACTAAAAATCCATCTAAACAATCAGAAAATTTAGGGTCTATGTTAAAGCAAATAATTTTCGCATTTAAATTCATATACTGACGAAGTAAAACAGGGATTTTGATATGTGAGTTTTCAATGTCTCCAATCAAGCCATCTAAATCTTTCAATGAATCACTGCTTTCTACTAACAAATCTGTATCAATACCTGTTAAGTCTGCCTTAAATTTGTTTCTTGGCTTAATGTATGATGCCAATTCGTAATCGAAATGGTTTTTAGTAATATAATCCACGATGATGGATTTAGATAATTTGGAGAAATTGTTGCTAATACTAACAGGGCCAAACAAGTATCTGTATTGTGGATTTAGCACCAAATATTTCAAAATACCTTTCCACAATAAAAATAGCGGCAATGGCTTTAGCTGATATTCTTTCCTAATCCACGAGCGACCTAATTCAATTCCTTGTCTTAGAATCGGATAAAATGGTTCTTTAATCTTAAATAATTCAGACAGGTAAAAACCTCTGCGGCCCATTGTATCTAAAATTTCATCACCTTTACCAATCCGATAAGCTCCTACAATATTCTGTAAATCCTTATCCCAAATAAATAGGTGGTTATAATAGATGTCGTAATTATCTAAATCTATTTTTTTGTTTGTTCCCTCGCCAACTTCCCTAAAGGTAATTTCTCGTAAACGACCAATTTCTCTTAAAATATTAGGAATGCTTGCTGTTGGGACAATATATACCTCATAATTCTTTTCTTCCCAAACCCTAAAGTCTTCCAACTTTTCAACCTCATTAACAATCAGGTTTCTGTCGGTTTCTTCTACTATCGCTTCTGGTTTTTTCTTTCTTTTAAAAAGATTAATCGGATTAAATAATTTCTTCTCTTCCTCCAAGCTTGTGCCCAAGGCATAAGTTCTGGCTCTCAAGAAATCCAATAATTTGTTAGTGTCTTTTTTATAAGAGATATCCTCAATTTTAATTGGTTTCCCAATTCTAACTCTAATATTTAAGCCTTGTTTGTTTAAAAACTCGGAAGGTAGCTTTGCAGTTCTTAAAGTTGGATGAATAAAACTTAAGATATTAAATAACACGCCATTGTTACCGTGAAAATAGATTGGAACAACAGGAACTTTTGAACGAGAAATTAATTTTCCTACTACTGGATGCCAAAGTCTATCGGTAACTTCCTGAGTTTCTAAATTGAAAGTAGAAACCTCACCTGCTGGGAAAATCCCGATAGGCGTTCCACTTTGCAATAAATCAAAAGTAGCCTTTAAACCACTAATGCTCGATGAATGTTGTACGTTTTCAAAAGGATTAACGGCAACAAAAAACTCACTCAGATTGGGTATTTTCTTAAGGATAAAATTAACCATTACCTTCGCCTCTGGCCTAACCGTACATAAAAGTTTAACCAAGGCTAAACCTTCTACGCCGCCATAAGGGTGATTTGCAATGGCAATAAAACCGCCAGTTTTGGGAATGTTCTTTAAATCATCTTCATCAAAATCTATAGATACGCCAATAGTTTCTAATATTTTATCAACAAATTCTAATCCAGCAAAATGTTCGTTTTTAGAAAATACTTTGTTGATATCGTTCAACTTCATTACTTCCATCAATAAAGCTGCAAGACCAGGAACGCCTAACTTGTCTATTTTGGTGGCTTTGGCAAACTCTTGTTTAGTAATAATCTTCATCTAAAAGGAGGTATTAATTTGTAAAGCAATATCAAAAATAAGATTTATATTTAGAGTACCTATGCTAAATATTAAAACTTGGTTAAATAACTACTTTGGCTTTACAAAGCGGGAGTATAACGGCTTGCTAGCTTTAATGTCTATTTTATTGCTGGTAAGTGTGTTGCCCTATTTTTACAGTGCTTATTTTGTAAAGTCCTCATTTATAACAAATGATGAGGCAATAGCCTTGAAACAATTAGTATTGGTAAATCAACAACAGCCTACTTATCATTCAAGAGTTCGTAATCAGATAGAAGATAATGAAGCATCACCTGCAATTCTTTTCAATTTCGATCCTAATAAAATTAATCTTCAGCAATGGCAAAAGCTAGGACTTTCTGCAAAACAAGCACAATCGATAGTTAATTATAGAAATAAAGGCGGCAAGTTTTACAAACCCGAAGACTTGCAAAAGATGTACACCATCACTCCCGAGAAATACCAAGCGCTGCTGCCTTATATAGAAATAGAGGATACCGGTTTTGCAAATAAATTCGAGAAGAAGATTTATCCTGAAAAGACACCATATGTTAAAAAAGAACTGGCGATTATAGAAGTTAATGGCGCAGACACTTTACAATTAGATGAAATAAAAGGAGTAGGGGCGGCATTTGCCCGAAGAATTGCAAATTATAGAGATAGGCTTGGAGGTTTCTACAAAAAAGAGCAGCTGCTAGAAGTTTATGGATTGGATAGCTTAAAGTTTTCGGAAATTAAAGACCAAGTAAGAATTGATATCACTAATATTAAAAAAATAAATATCAATACCGCCGAATTTGAAGATTTGAAAAATCATCCTTACCTAAAATATAAACAGATAAATGCGATAGTACAATACAGAAAACAACACGGAAAATTTAATAATATTGATGATTTAAAGAAAGTAGTTATCTTAACCCCACAAATCATTCAGAACTTAGCACCATATCTCAATTTCTAAAATGCTCGAAACCAGAATTAAACAAACTTTACGTGATGTCGCCGATTTTCCAAAACCAGGAATTATCTTCAAAGATATTACGCCTGTACTAAAGGATGCTGCGCTGTGTGCAGAAATTACTACAGCATTAGCAGAGCAATTAAAAGATGTTAAGATAGATGTTGTTGCTGGTATTGAAAGTCGTGGTTTTTTATTTGGTTTAGCCTTGGCACAGGTTCTAAATGTCCCTTTCGTTCCCATTCGTAAAGCAGGAAAGTTACCCTACAAAACCATACAACAATCTTACGATTTAGAATACGGTAGCGCCACTTTAGAAGTTCACGAAGATGCTTTTACCCCAGGCCAAAATATTTTAATTCATGATGATTTGCTCGCGACAGGAGGCACGGTTGTGGCAGCTTCAAAATTAGTGAATCAATTGCAAGCAAATGTTATTGCATATTCTTTTTTAATCAGCCTAGATTTTTTAAATGGTAAGGATAGGTTAAATCTTTTTAGTCCAAATATATTTTCCTTGGTTAGCTATTAAGGTTTTAAGAAAACGATTGTCAGTGGTTTTTGGCTAATGTAGCCCTGCTATTCGTTTCGCAAGAAAAATGCTTCACTTCTATCAGGTTTATAAAACTAGCTTAGTGTATAAAACTCAGTTTTATTGCCGTTCTAACTGTCTAGCATAAAATATTTTAAAATATTTTTCTTTAAGAATTCTGCTGAATTTCTTTTAAAATGAAGGATTGATTAGGTTATTGAACCAAATACCAAACCATTCTACTTTTAAGGGTTAAAAAATATTTTGATAGTATTATTAAATTTGCTTATCATTGTTCTAAACCAAATATAAATCTTAAGAAAAGTTTAAATGCGAACACAATAAAAGGTGTTGTGTTTAAACTTTTCTTTTTTTAAACCCTACCATATGAACACAGGCTTTAGCTTTGAAGTAGCCGAAAATCAAGAAATCATTAAACAAATGGTCAGCGATTTCGCTGAAAAACACATCCGTCCTAAAGTAATGGAATGGGATGAGGTGCAACACTTTCCTACAGAAATATTTAAGCAACTAGGCGACCTTGGATTGATGGGCGTTTTAGTGCCAGAAATTTATGGCGGCTCAGGCTTTGGCTATCAAGAATATGTAGATGTTATTGTAGAAGTTTCTAAAGTTTGTGGCTCAATTGGCCTTTCTTTAGCTGCTCATAATTCACTTTGTACTGGTCATATACTTGCCTTTGGTAACGAAGAACAAAAAATGAAATGGTTGCCGAAATTGGCTACAGCAGAATGGATTGGTGCTTGGGGCTTAACTGAAGCCAACACAGGTTCTGATGCCTTGCGCATGCGTACTACTGCAGTTTTAGATGGTGACGAATATGTTATTAATGGTGCTAAAAACTGGATTACCCA
>SEDG01000596.1 GCA_004295885.1 Pedobacter sp.
AATAGAACGAATCGCATTCTCAAATGCTTTTCTCGTCATGATATCACTTGGTTTGATATCTTTTTCTAGTAAGATTCTGATATATTTTCCAGCATCTAAACACTCTTGTTTTTTCTCTTGGCTAATTGCAGGATTTGAAGAAGAGTAAGGCAAACTCATACCCAAAGCCTCAATTGCCGATGCCATTGTATTTGCTGTGTACATTCCACCACAAGCACCAGCACCCGGACAAGTATGTTTAATAATGCCTTGATAATCTTCCTCAGAAAGGTTACCACATATTTTTTGCCCTAACGCCTCAAATGCAGAAACAATGTTTAATTCTTCTCCTTTATAATGACCAGGAGCAATTGTACCACCATAAACCATAATCGATGGACGGTCTAAGCGAGACATCGCCATAATTGCACCAGGCATATTTTTATCGCAACCAGGAATAGTAATTATCCCATCGTAATACTGTCCGCCACAAATAGTTTCAATGCTATCTGCAATTACATCGCGACTAACCAATGAATAACGCATGCCATCTGTGCCATTGCTCATTCCATCACTAACACCAATGGTATTGAACACCAAACCCACTAAATCATTTTTCCAGACACCTTTTTTAACATCAGCCGCTAAATCGTTAAGGTGCATGTTACAAGTATTGCCATCATAACCCATACTAGCAATACCCACTTGGGCTTTCGCCATATCAGCATCGGTTAACCCAATTCCATATAACATCGCTTGTGCTGCAGGTTGGGTAGGGTCTTGTGTAAATGTTTTACTGTATTTGTTGATTTCGTTCATTTTTGATATTGGTTAATCGTTTAGGATGGTTAATTGGTTAACTGTTCAAATAGTAAACTTTTCAGTTAACCAATTTTTACAATTAAACAATTAACCTAGATAATTACTTCGTAATTCACTTTCTCAAGCACTAGGTTTTTGTAAGCTCTTTGTATGGTACAACCGATGCTGTCATTCCATCTTTGTCTAAAAACAACGTCATCTATAGTGTGTACGCCTACAATTTCTGCTGCTGTACCACAAAAGAAAACACTATCTGCAGCCTTTAATTCATCAACACTAATTGCCTTTTCAATTACTTCTATATCTAATACTTTGCAAAGTTCTATTACGGTTGCACGAGTAATTCCCGCTAAGATGTGGCCTAAGGCTGGTGTATATAACTTTCCGTCTTTTTCAAAGAAGATGTTTGCACCTGGGGCTTCAGCAACATTTTCGTTCATGTCTAAAAGTAAAGCTTCATCAAAGCCTTTACCTTTTGCTTCAGTAGTAGCTAAAATAGAATTCACATAGTGTCCGCTTGCTTTTGCTTCAACATAAGTTGATTTAGGATTAGGTCTTTGATAGCTAGAAATGCAAACTTTTAGTTTTTTATCCCCGAAGTAAGAAGCCCAGTCCCAAGCACAAATCATTATGGATGATTCAGTTGGCGCAACTAACGACATGCTTGGTGGACAATAAACTAGCGGACGGATATAAGCATCTTTAAAATTGTTAACCTCTAACAATCTATAAGTTTGTTTAATTAACTCATTTTTATCCCAAGGAAAGGGAATATGCATCAACTCACAAGAGCGTTGCAGCCTGTCATAATGTTCTTTGATTTTAAAAACCCTAGTCGCATTATGCGTTTTGTAAGCTCTAATGCCTTCGAATGCTGCATAGCCATAATGTAACGATTGGCCATATAAATCCGTTTTAGCATCTTGTGCCTTAACAAACTTGCCATCCAAGTAAATCACCGTTTTGGAGTTGTAATATTCCATTTTTCCTTATTTAAAAAAAGCGTCCCTTTTGATTGGGACGCTTTAGGTATATTGTGAGTATTAAATAATCATGCTATAACGTCCCTGGCTGCT
>SEDG01000597.1 GCA_004295885.1 Pedobacter sp.
ACATCCATTCCCGTAATCAATAAATGAACATCATGGGTTCCTTCGTAGGTTACAACAGATTCTAGGTTCATCATGTGGCGCATGATAGAGTATTCTCCAGTAATTCCCATTCCGCCTAACATCTGACGAGCGTTTCTAGCTATATCTAATGCAATTTCTACGCTGTTACGTTTAGCCATGGAAATTTGCTCTGCCGTTGCTCTGTTCTCACTTTTAAGTGTTCCTAAGCGCCAAACTAGTAGCTGACCTTTAGTTATTTCGGTAATCATTTCAGCTAACTTCTTTTGTTGTAATTGAAATCCGCCTATTGGTTTACCAAATTGAACACGTTCTTTAGAATAACGAAGCGCAGTGTCATAGCAGTCCATTGCGGCACCTAGAGCTCCCCAGGCAATTCCATAACGAGCCTGATTTAAACAACCTAATGGTCCTTTTAGCCCTTTAATATCAGGGAAGATATTTTCTTTAGGTACTTTCACATTGTCGAAAACTAATTCGCCAGTGGCAGATGCTCTCAAACTCCATTTTCCGTGGGTTTCTGGAGTTGTAAAGCCATCCATTCCACGTTCCACAACCAGTCCTCTAATTTTTCCTTCCTCATCTTTTGCCCAAACTACAGCAATATCAGCAAATGGTGCATTAGAAATCCACATTTTAGCACCGTTCAATAAATAGTGATCGCCTTTGTCTTTGATGTTAGTAACCATCCCGCCAGGGTTAGAACCATGGTCTGGTTCCGTTAAACCAAAACAACCCATTAATTCGCCTGTGGCTAATTTTGGTAGATATTTTTTACGTTGCTCTTCGGTTCCATATGCATAAATTGGATACATTACTAATGAACCTTGAACAGAAGCAGTAGAACGAATTCCAGAATCGCCACGTTCAATTTCTTGCATAATAATTCCGTATGCGGTATAATCTAAACCAGCGCCACCATATTCTACAGGTATAGTCGGACCAAATGCGCCAATTTCCCCTAAGCCTTTTATTAAATGTTTTGGGAATACTGCTCTTTGGGCATAGTCTTCAATTATTGGACTAACTTCTCTTTTTACCCAATCTCTTACGGTTGAGCGAATTAATAAATGTTCTTCAGACAAAAGCTCGTCTAACTGATAATAATCTGGTGCTTCGTAAAGGTCTTTCTTGGCTGATTTATTCATCTATTTTTTATATTATTTTTTATTGGTCAGATGGAGCTCTTACGACTAAAACAATTATTTTAATCGTTCGCGGTTCATCTTTTACAGTATATTTGGATTGATAATCTGGTAAAATCAAAGGTAATAATTTAGTGGAATGACTAGTAAAAACCGCATAAAAATTTAATTTTGCCCGTAAATCTTGCTTTAAATAATTTAAACCTAATGTTTGTACAGACTATCGCTTTAAAAGATGTAAAATTTTACGCTTATCATGGATTTTATCCTGAAGAACAGCTCACAGGAAATCATTTTTTGGTAGATGTTGAGGTAACTTTTACCCCATTCGGCGATACTGAAGATTTGCAATATACAGTTAATTACGAGGTGATAAATAGCATCATTAGAAAGGCAATGCAAGAAACCCAAAAACTATTAGAAACTGTTGTTAAAAATATAATAGATGAGTTGTTGTCTAAATACTCTTATTTATCAACGATAATTGTTGGAATTAGAAAAGTACACCCAATGATGCCGGGGGAAATCGGGCATTCATTTGTGCAATTAAGTTATACTTCTTCAAAATAAAATGGAATACACTAAAATAACAAGCGCAATTTTAGCCGAAATTGAAAATGCAATTGGCGCATCAAATGTTTTTATAGACGATGAATCCCTTGCAAATTATGCTCACGATGAAACGGAAGATTTAAAATACTATCCTGAAGT
>SEDG01000598.1 GCA_004295885.1 Pedobacter sp.
GTAGAGGCAGAGTTTTCAATACCTAACTCATCACGAGATTGTTGCGATGTTTTAGAGTTACCTTCCGGTCCGTTATAATTTTGATATCTCCTTAAAACACCAGCATTAATGTTATCTAAGTTGCTTCCTCTAAAATAACCATAATCATCAGAGGATGGGTCATTATCCAATGCCGCAGCCGCATCCGGATTTAACTGCGTCTTAATTTGTGCTATTTGCGCTGCAAATTTCACCTTTTCACTTGTATTTGATAATCCATCTAAACCAACATCTTGTGCTTTTCTGGCCGCAGGTTCATTATCAAAAGCTTGTACCACAGGTTGCAATTTAGATACCCTTCCCCAATTTGTTTCATCATATTTAGTAGGATCCTCGTTAGCAGGCAAGCCATTTTCTAAAGCCTTTCTTCCATCCTTTAATAAATCTTCAGAAATGTTTCCAATGTTAAAGTATAAATCCCCACCTTGGGATGCGGGCTTATACATAAATGGATCCATTAGCCAAAGCTCTATATATTCGATATTATTTGCTTCGAAATCATTTACATCTATTCGCCTAGAAATACCACCCCATCGTGATTTTGGATTGTTTAAAAACCCATTAGCTGCAAAACCAGTAGGTGTATAATTATATGGTCCCCGCAACATCGGGTAATAAGCCAAATCTAATGTCGGGAGCCTGATCGATTGACCAGTACTGATTTCTTTAAACGGAAAAACCTCTTGCTCTATAATTTCTCTCACATAGTGATTAGACAATTCGGTTCTGTTGTTTTTTAAACTATTAGGAAGGTCTGATGAGCCAGTAGTGTAAAATGTTGGGTCTATATTATAGAAGGCCAACTTTGCTCTATTGTACCCATACGCCAAATTGTCTACCAACTGCGATTCTGAGAAAAACTGTGGTGTTGATGAGATTTGCCACGGCACAGAACTTTTTAAATCTATTATTGATCGAGAAGCCTCAAAATCATCAAGGTAACTTGCGCCACCTTTTTCCCCACCAGAATTAATAGCACTTGGATGCCCAGGAATTAATTGCGCATACTCGCCAGAAAATGAAATACTCGATGGTGCCTTGGTAGAGATGAAAGGAATTTTATCAACCAATTTTGTTAATAGCCTAGAAGGAGAACTGTAGTTCATATCTAAACCCCATATCGTATTAGAGATAGGTTCTTCTCTGTAATTAACTTTCTGGGTAAGTGGTTTTTCACTCAGATGCATCAAAGTTCCACCAAAAGTTAATTTATTGTTTACGTGATAGTCGAATCTTGTCCCAAAAAGTGATTTCTGCTGTAAGCCAAAAAGCTCATTGTTTTCTGTAGTAATTCTAATTGGCTGACCAGAAATTAAAACAGCGGTATTTATAATTCTAACCCTACCACCTTGATAATCTACCGTATAATCTGAACCTTCTATCAAAGGAATGGTTCCCGCAAAAACTTTAACAGAACCTTCAGTAACGTTGATTGAGTTTAAGGAAAATTCTGATGAAATTTCTGATTGATAATTACCCTTGATGATATATAAATCCTTATTACTAAATAACTGCTGCGCCACAACTTTTGTAGAATCATATAATTGCGGGAAAGTATATTTATCGGCTAAAACTTGTTCACCTGGCAGACTAAATTTAGCCGCCAAATCATTTCCAAACGGTTCTAATAATGGGAAGATAATTCTTCCATTTAACGGGTCAATAGTTACATAACCATTATTGGTATTGTTAATTAATGGACCAACGCCAGACCCAGAAGAGCCCGGGAAATTACTTTGAGAAGTATTCTGTTGCGCCAATTGACTCAGTGTAAAAGGTTTATTTTCAGCCTCGAAATCAAAAATTCCATCTGGTTTTTTTTCCTTTTGCTGCATTGTAGGTATAACGATAAGAAACAGTTAACACCTCATCGGCATTAAGTGGATTGTTTAAGGAGATATAGCCTAGTTGAGGTTGGAAGTTGTATTCTCTTTCGTTTAACTTTCTTGCATAAGTTAATTTGGCAAAATTATCAGTAGCTCCATTTGCAGCGAAATAAGAAATTACACCATTGCTATTCGTATTTCTTGCATCCGCAGGAAGGTTTGCCAATAAATTGTTTGACTGCGTTGGGAAATTCGGATTGGTAAAAGCAGAAGGCAAAACTGACGCACCTCCTGTAACCTGTGCAGTATTATATGGTGCATTTTCCCCTAAATCTAAAAACCCTAAAACATCTCTAGAATCTTGCGTATTTCCGGTTTTATTGGTAATCCAAACTTCAATTTTGGTTACTAAAATACCTGATAAAATTGTTGGAGGATTTGCTAATGCCCGATTGTAATTATCCCTAAAGTATTTTGCTAAGAAGTAGTGTTTATTGGCTTCGTAATCACTTCCAGTAATTCTAAACTCATTCTGTTGCGCTCCATTATTTATCTGCAATTCTTTTGATTGAGATTTTTGCTGAGAGAAAACAGCAGATACATCTAACTTACCGAATTGCAATTGAGTTTTAACCCCAAATAAAGATTGCGTACCATTTATCAACGAGCTATTTAGAGGCAAACTAACGTTACCTGCTTCTATTTTTTTAATAATGTCATCTTTTCCGCCAGTATAATCTAACTTAATCTGGTTTTCAAAATCAAACTGAGCTTCGGTATTGTAGTTCATTTTGATTTTCATCTTCGTACCGATGTTACCAATAACATCCATTTGTATACGCTGATTAAAATCGAAATTACTTTGAACACGCTGCCTTTCGTTAAATAACGGATTTTCGTTTTTATTGATACGGCCTAAAAATGTAAGCTCCGCATCGCCCCGTGGCTGAATGTCAATCGTTGTTCCACCAAAAATCTTCTCAAAAACACGACTATTGATTTTTACTGGTGGAATAATGCCGGTTTTTCTCACTTCCGCAACTTCAGCATTAGATAGGTCACGCCAATTCTGACGTTTCATTTCGCTATTTACCAACCTTAAATACTGGTCTATAGTTAAATATTGAGGAACAGAGTAAAGTTTATCTCCTACTTTTTCAACAATGATGTATCGTTTGTTTAATGCATCATAAGTAACTTCCCTAGTAATATTTGA
>SEDG01000599.1 GCA_004295885.1 Pedobacter sp.
GGAAAAGAGCATTACGATTATGCCTTTTTCGAGAAGAAACTTGCCGGTGCGCTAAAAAAGTTAACCAGTCAATTTACTGCTGATGAAACCATCATGGGCAAGCGTTCATAAACAGAAATAAATATTGCTCATGATAGCTTCATCACCTTCAAAAAACAAATGATATACCGATGAAAACAATTAAGCTACTGTTTTCTTGGTTGTTTTTGGGCATCATTAGACTGTACCAATTGCTTTTATCGCCAATATTAGGTGCAAGCTGTAGGTTTACGCCTACCTGCTCGCAATATGGCATAGAAGCCATTAAAAAACACGGGCCATTTTATGGCGGTTGGCTTACCCTAAAGCGTATTGCAAGTTGCCATCCTTGGGGTAAACATGGCCACGACCCAGTACCTTAAAAATTTTGAGTTTAAAGTTTTGAGTTTGGAAACTCCCAACTCTTAACTCCCAACTATCTTTAATATATTTGCGCAATGGCAACCATCTTACAAATTGAAACCGCTACACAAGTTTGTTCTGTTGCAATTTCTGTTAACGGAGAAACAATTGCATTAAAAGAAGAAACAGCTCAAAATATTCACGCCTCTAGCTTAACGCTGTTTATAGAAGAGGGGATGAAATCTGCTAAATTGAAATTTTCAGATTTAGATGCCATTGCGGTAAGTAAAGGTCCGGGGTCGTATACTGGTTTGCGCATTGGCGTTTCTACGGCCAAGGGTTTGTGTTTTGCTCTAGATAAACCTTTAATTGCAATTAACACCTTGCAAATGATGGCCAATGGTTTTTTAAGTCAACACCCTAATTATGGAGGCTTAATTTGCCCAATGATAGATGCCAGGAGAATGGAAGTTTTTACCGCAGTTTATAACAACCATTTGCATCCGGTAGAAACAGTTAATGCCAAAATTGTGGATGAGAAAAGCTTTATCCTGGAGCTGGACAATAATTATGTAACATTTATTGGAGATGGAGCAGCTAAATGTGAACCTGTTTTAGCGCATCAGAATGCACATTTTTCGGATGTTAATTTCAATTCTGCCCCAAATATGAGTAAACTTGCACATGCTGCTTTTGAAAATGCAAATTTTGAAGATGTGGCTTATTTCGAGCCGTTTTATCTGAAAGATTTTGTGTTTACAACTCCGAAAAAGAAAGTGCTATAAATCTACATTAAACTAGATTTTGGCTTTACAAAAAACTCATAAATACTTTTAAAGAATCCCTTGTAGGTTCTTTCTCCGTTCACACCAGGCATTGTACTTAAATTCATAGGATGGTTCACCGTACGTCCGAATTTTATGCCTAAGCCCATATAAATAGAGCCGCCTAGATATCCTGTTCCAACTAATGCATCATTTTTACTAATTCCTCTTCCAAGTGAAACCGACTTGCCTAAGTTATCTGTTCCTAGGAAAAACTCAAAATTTGGCGTTTGGTACATGGCTTGAACACCAACCATTAGAAATTTATTGAAATTATATACAGGTGTTAAACTGGCTGATAAATTACCTGTTTTAAATGTGTTAACTAAGGCAACATCTCCACCTTGATGGAACAGATTCTTAGAAATGATAAGGCTTGGTTTGTAGAAATTGAATGTCCTTGAAATTAAAAAATCTGCCTTTGCATTTGTTGGTGTAAGAAAACTTTTTTGTTCGTCTGCATCTTCAGCAATTTCTAAAATCTCTTCTGTTACATCAGCAGATGATACACCATTTATACTTTTTATAGTGTTGAAGTTAGCAACATGAGATTTTTTATTCCACCTGATAAAACCTAAATCCTTAACGTTTCCCATTAAAAAATAACCACTCCTTGAAGCGTAGGTTGTACCCAGACTTACAGATAAACCAGGGTTTTTAAAGT
>SEDG01000078.1 GCA_004295885.1 Pedobacter sp.
GAATAAAAAACTAAAAGTCCACCGGAGACAGAAACTAAGCCAAGTATTAAAGAAGTTGTATCGTTCATATCTATCGAAATAAAAAAAGGGCAGTCAATAGCTTGACTACCCCTTATGTTTAGATTGTACTGATGTAACAGCAATTAGTTTCTATTGTTTTACTTTTTTAAAGCTCAGATATCATATTTTCACTTGTGGTCAGTGTTACCACCAATCACTAAGCTTATTACAACTGGTAAGGTGATAACACCAACCATAAGATAAATGAGTCCCCTAACCTGTTAAGGGCTTTTAGGTTGCCCAGCAAATCCCATTAATAAACCTTGCTGCCTAAATAAGTGCTGGTTGCAATTTGCGACCTGTCATCAGCAATGAAAGAAATCCATAAATGCATTTCCTTTCCCTTGTATGTTTGGTCGAGTAAGAGGCTCTCTCTTCCAGTAGCTCTTTTTGCTCCACTGGTTATATATTCCGCACGTTTTCCATTGACATCATAAGCCAGCAACATCACTTGATCATCAATACGTGCATCGGTAACCTTTCGCGAACTAGAATGGTTTGAATTGTCGTCCCAAGTAAAATGAAAACCTGCATCATACTCTTCTACTTTTACGCCTTCAGCCCCCGTTAAATTACCAACGCTAAAAACTACCTTATCATATTGTATGTTTCCATCAGCATCCATTGCGTGAAGCATATTATAAGATTTGGCCGAGTTGTAAGCACTATTGTTATTCTCCTTGCTCGCCAGATTAAAGCCAGAACGCAAAAAATACAATACAGGTCCCAAAAAATGCTGCATGACCGTAAACCTAGATCTCGACAACTTTTGCTTTGTAGATCCTTTTTTATTTGCAGCGCTTAGTTTAGGCAAACCCCTAATTCTCCACTTACCGTACATATAATAACCTACTACACTACCTGCTTTACCGCTAAAGCCTCCATTTACCCCGCCATCTAAACTTGCCATATCATTTCACTTAGTTAAACTCATATTCTAAGTTAGAAACGATTAATGAAGCATCCAAATATAAAATGATTTATAGTTGTAATTTAAACGTAGTTTGGTCGAGTATGTTTGTCATAAATACGTCTTAAGTTCGACTAAACTACGTCTAAAATACGACTAAATTATGAAACAGTTGCAATTCCTTTCCTTCTCAGAACTGAAGCAACAGCACAGGTTATATAAATCTTTCTATTGCTGAACTTTCTTAACTCAACAAAAATAAATACCTTGTTGGTTGATTTTTTTAGTAGATATGGAAGAAGTAAATTGGGGAATAATTGGCTGTGGCGATGTTACAGAGGTAAAAAGCGGACCGGCATTTAACAAAGTCCCTCATTCAAAATTAATTGCCGTGATGCGCAGGGATGTAGAAAAAGCAAAAGATTACGCAACTAGACATCAGGTGCCAAAATGGTATGCAAATGCTGATGAACTCATTAACGACCCAGCTATCAACGCCATTTATATCGCCACACCACCGTCTAGTCATACTGAATATGCGCAAAAAGCCATAGCTGCTGGCAAATCTGTTTACGTAGAAAAACCAATGGCGCTTAGTTACCACGATGGCAAGCAAATGGTTGATGCCGCAAATGCCAATGGCGTAAAATTAGTGATAGCACATTACCGCAGGGAGCAACCTTTTTTCTTGAAAATTAAATCTTTAATTAATGACAATAGCATTGGGCAAGTTCGCTTGGTTAACCTTAATTTTTTACAACCTTCTAATAATGATGTAATTGCAAAAAGTGCTGCCAACTGGCGAATAGACCCTTCAATTTCTGGAGGAGGACTGTTTCATGATATGGCACCACATCAACTTGATTTAATGCTTTACTTTTTTGGTGAAGTTGAGCGTTGTAATGGTCTATCTACATCGACCACTGAAAGCATAGCTGATGATTTGGTAACTGGACAAATTCAATTTAAAAACAATATCATATTTAATGGGACTTGGTGTTTTAATGTCGCCAAGGCAGATACAACCGACCGATGTGATATATATGGAGAGAATGGAAAAATCAGCTTTCCTATTTTCGGCAATCAACTCAGCCTTACCCAAAATGGAGAAACGAGCATTTACGAAGCTGAATCTTTAGCGCATGTTCAACAACCCATGATCGCCAAAGTGGTAGATTACTTTTTAGGCAATAACGAAAACCCTTGCAGTGGCGAAACGGCCTTAGAAACAATGAAGTTGATGGATGCTTTTACTCAAAAGCAATTATAAAAGTTAGAAATGAATCGAGATTGGTACTTATTTGAGGAAAGCGAAACGATAGACAGCCCTGCATTAGTTATTTATCCACAGCGTGTACTACATAATATTAAATTGCTAAAAGACATTGTGGCAGGAGTGGAAATTTATCCGCATGTTAAAACGCATAAATCTATTGAGCTAACCAAAATGTTATTAAGTGAGGGCATTAACTCTTTTAAATGCGCCACCATTACAGAAGCGGAAATGTTGGGAAAAGCTGGTGCTGTTGAGGCGCTATTGGCTTACCAACCCACTGAATTTAAACTGAAACGATTAATCCAATTAATTAAACAATACCCTCAAACCAAATATGCTTGTTTAATAGATAATATCAAATCGGCTCAGCTTATTTCAAATATTGCTCAAGAAAAACGCTTAACTATTTCTTTTTACATCGATTTAAATGTGGGGATGAACCGTACAGGAATTCCTCCAGAAAATGCTTTTGATTTATTTATTCAGCTACAAGATTTAAAAGGAATTGAATTCGCAGGTTTGCATGCTTATGATGGACATAGAAATGAAGTAGCGGTAGAAGAAAGAACTAAACAAGTGGAGCTCAGTTTTGAACCTGTAGAAAAATTAAGAGACCATATTGAGGCTGCAGGTTTTCCGTTCACAAAGCTAATTGCAGGTGGTTCTCCTACTTTTGCTATTCACGCTAAACGTAAAAATGTAGCGGTTAGCCCAGGCACTTTTGTGTTTTGGGACAAGGCTTATCGCGAACAAATAACAGAACATCAATTCGAATTCGCAGCGCTCATTTTAACCAGAGTGATTTCCTTACCAGCAAAAGATAAAATCTGTTTAGACCTTGGTTATAAAGCCATTGCAGCAGAAAAGGATTTATCACAACGTGTACAGCTTATAAATGCACCCGAACTCATCCCTTATAGCCATAGCGAAGAACATTTAGTTATGCAAGTTAAGGAAGGTCATCCTTACCAAATTGGCGATTTATTTTATGCGTTGCCAGCGCACATTTGTCCGTCGGTTGCTTTGTATAATCGAGCTTACACAGTAGTGGATGGTAAGCTACAACAACCTTGGGTAATTAATGCTAGGGATCATTATGTTTATGAAGATTAGTACTTCAGTTTCAATTCTTCTTTAGATCTTTACGATTAGAGGCGAGCGTTACGTATTATTTGATATATCTTTAATAATATCATCTAACTCTTTTGAAGATCCGTCCAAAATAGCTAGCAATTCTCTTTGTTCATCGCTCAGTTCACAAGTATTTAATAATTCGACTATCGACATCATTCTTGCTAAGGGTGCCCTTACCACGTGAGATTGCATCCAACTAATTTCCTTTAGCTTTCTATTTTGCGATTTGATTTGCTCTACATATCGGTACTGCTCGCTCACATCACGCTGTATGCTAATCCATCTGATTAATTCTCCATCTTCGCCAAATATCGGACTTAAACTAACACTTACGTAGTAATTATCACCAGCTTTTGTGTAGTTTATCAATTCTACCTTAGTTGCTGTTTTCGAGATTAAGGCTTGTTTAAACTTCAACAATTCTTTTTGTTCATGATTAGAACCATGTAGGATGTCGGGAGCGCTTCCAATTAATTCCTCTTTTGTATAACCAGACATATTTACCATAGCTTGGTTCACGTAAATAATTGAAGGTTTGGTTTCAGATGCATCTGTGATTAGTACCCCATCCGAAGTGTTAATTACCACGGATTCTAGTAATTTTGACCATTCTTCTTCTCGTTTTCGTGAAGTGATGTCTTGCATAGCACCAATCATCCTATAAGCTTTACCTTCTTCATCTACTGATATAAAACCTCTGTCATAAAAATTCCGATAAATACCATCACCACATAGAAAACGATACTCTTCGGTCCAACGTGCAATTTTATCTGAGATATGATGATCTAACTTTGACAGTACCCTTTCCCGATCTTGAGGATGTATGAGATTTTTCCACCATGTGAGGCTAGTGGTTGAGTTTACCTTATACTTTAAAACTCCTTTCAAAGCCTTATTCCACAATATCTTATCATTTATTAAGTCACAATCCCAAATTACATCGCTTGTTGCTTTTGAAACTATATTAAATCGTTCTATATTCTCGGCCACTAATTGATCGGCCCGAACTCGTTCAGTAATGTCCTTAGAAGTACAAACTATGCCGCCAACTGCAGGATCATCAAAAAGATTGGTAGCTCTTGTTTCTATCCATAGCCAACCGCCTGCAATGTCTTTATATCGGTATGGCGACAACTGAATATTCTTCTTATCCCATATCTGATCTGCTTCCTTGCCTAATCTCTCAATGTCATCTTTGTGAACAAAGTCGAAAGCCTTTTTGCCGATAAAAAACTCCGGAGCCACGCCAAATACTCTTTGCGATGCAGGACTGACATATTTATACCGAAACTCTTCATCGATAATGGTAATCATATCAGAAGCATCCTGTACTAAAGCCTTAAACCTGCGCTCTGTTGCCAATAACTTCTGTTGGGCTTCTATTTTCTCTGTCATATTCATCGCCATGACAACACGGGCGGCTTTGCCATCAAAGGTGATCATGCTACTGGCAATTTGAACATAAATCATTTCCCCTTTTTTAGTAAAATGCCTAAAAACATTTTTAAAAAATAAACCGCTGATAGAATTTTCCTTAACGATATTGAACAACTCCTCTCTATCTTCTTCAGGTCGTATATCATTAATTCCCATCGCCAAAAATTCTTCGCGAGTATATCCATATTCAGATATTGCGGCTAGATTTACATCTAAGAAATTAAGATTGTTAACGTCAAAAACCCACATTGGAACTGGCGAAAGCCAAAAAAGACTGTACAAATCATTGTTCTTCATTCGGCATAGATTTAATTGGTAAACCCGTTTAGTATATTTGGTTGTTATAAAGTTAGTATAACTGCTAAAATAATCGTTATAACATATATATTAACTGAGTATAAGGAAAAAGGTTTCGTTCGTCGTCGTTTCGTTGGACAAACATTTTAGCAAAACCTTTATAAGACTGTGATTTTGCTAGTTTTTATTCTCTGTGTTCTTTTTGTTTATTTTAAATCAGCAAGCATTAGGTGTGTTTCCTTATACTGTATTTGCTTTAGTTTTTCTTATTTACCGTTCATTTTACATCCCCGAAATTGTGTCTAGTTGTCTTCCATTTAAATCTTACATCTAAACCTTTCGCCTTCAATTTTTTTTCTTAAATTCAATTTCAAATCCCAAGCAGCTCAACATGAACAAACCTCTTCTCCCTCAAAATGAGGCCGATGTTTATACTTATGGCAACTACCATAAAATCATCGAGGAAAGCCCTGTTCCGATGTATATTTTCGATTTGCAAACATTAGAATTTTTAGAGGTAAACAAAGCTGCTTTAGTTCAATATGGATTTGGGAAAGAAGAATTCTTGTCTCTACTTGCCTCTGATATAAGACCTAAAGAAGAGGTAAACTCTCTAAAAGTGGCCATTCAAGATTTTCATACCACCTATTACGATTTCGGTAATTGGAAACACCTCAGAAAAAATGGTGAAACTTTTTTTGTACATATTTATGCACACGGCACAACGTACAAGGGAAGAAAAGCTCAATTTGTAATGGCCATTGATGTAGACCAAAAAGTGGAGGCACAGCAAGGTCTTTTAGAAAAGAATGCGGAAATAGAAGACATCTTAGAAAGTATTACGGATGCATTTTATGCCATGAATGAAAAATGGGAGCTTACCTACATCAACAAGGAAGCAGAGCGGATGCTAAACTGTAAGAGAGAAGATTTGATCGGTAAAAACATCTGGGAATTTCTGCCAACAGTAAAGGAATCAGCAGTTTATGCCGAATTTGAACGGGCAATGCGACAAAAGGTAAGCAGTCATTTCGATACGCTGCTTGAACCACTCGGAATTTGGGCATCCATCAGCATCTATCCAAAAAAAGATGGGCTATCCGTTTATTTTGTAGACATTACCACTCAGCAAAAACACATGCAAATGATTGAAAAGCAAAATGAGCAATTGAAAAAAATCTCTTGGTTACAATCTCATGAAGTTCGTGCACCACTTTCAAATATTTTAGGTTTAGTTCAATTGCTCAACAAAGATGGACTGACTGATACCGAACAGCAAGAAATTATCCAACTACTTAATAGCGCCGCCACAAAGCTTGATGGTGTAGTTAAAACCATTAACAACCAAGCAAATATTGAGGGATAGGTTGAGCAGACTTTCAGCCTTAGTCTTTGGTTTTAAACCTTACATCTTCCATCTCACATCTTCCATTTTCCTGCCTACTTCTTAACCAACGCATCACCTTCAAACAAAATCCCATCCCAGCCATTAGCCATAAATTGTCTGATATTTTGATGATCGATTCCATTTGGAGTAGTTAATACCGCTTGATAATGTTCTGCAAACAAATGAAGTGTATCGGCCTCACTTAACTCGTTAAGTTGTCCAAAAGCAAAAACCTGTGCGCTGCCTTGATTTTGTGTAGCTTCATTATAAGCATCTCCATTTTTAAATGCAGCTGGTTGATGTTGATAATAGGTTTCTATAAACTCAATAACTTGATTAAAAGTTATTGAGTTTGTTTTTAAGTGGGCTAATAAGCTGGTTAATTGAGATCTCATTTTTGTTTTTTAAAAGTTAAAATTACAAATAGCAAAGCATATTTAAAATTGGATTGGACATTTGGTATGGCTGAACGCGGCATTAAAGCTTTCATAACAACATACGCCTAGCCTTGCTTAATTTTGCCGTTTAAATATGTCAGTTATTTTCTATCCCCGTATAAAGGCTTATTTTCAAAAACAACTGGCACTTGCTGTTGCAACCAAATGGTCATCCATGCTGAGCCCATTCTACTAGCAATAGCTTCTTCCCTACCAGGATAACTATTCTCTAAATCACCGATATAAGTATGCCCATCTGCAAAACGTTGTTGTTGTGCTAATACCTTATCGATATGTAATTTAGCCCAGTACTTACCTTTTTTGTTTAATGAATCGTCATCCCAACCATAAGTAAATGCTGCAATATCTAAATTGGCATAGGTATCATAAACACCCATTCCCCAGTCAGACCCTTCAGGATAATAAACATCAGCTTTCCCTTTTTGATACATCGTTCCCCCTGGAGATATATATGGTGGTGATGAAAAACTATGGGAAGTTACTGAATAGTAAATCTTATCAAGGTTAAAACGTGCGGCTTCGGGTATTGATTTCCTAGCTAAAGAGAATACAATGGGGGCATTGATCATAGAGGCAAGCGCATTATACATTGGATGAATAATACCATGATTAATCACAAAACCAGGTTCTTCCATGTTATAACCGTTAACCCAACTGCTAACAGGCTGCCCGTGTATTATTCTTGGATTATTTAAATCAGAAGGTAAGGAAGTTGCAGCTATTAAATATTCAACTGCCTTGTGCATCCATTTATTGAAATTAGGATGATTGGGCAACATGACCGCAGCTAAGTACAACAATTCGGCATTCCATGCATCTTCTTCTATTTTCGAATCACCTTTGAAGATTACTTTTCCAGTGCTGTCCTTATAATAAAGTGGCACTGTTGGCAAAAAGCGATCTGCTTCGGCAACTATCATTTTCAGTATAAGAGACTTATCTTTCGGCGAAAAATCATCCCATAAAAGCCAAGCTCCATATCCCGTATAATAAGCCCAATGCGCTGCTTGCCAATCTCCACCCCAAACCTTGCGGGTATTGTTAATTTTATGATCATAAGCTATAGACCTAAGCATCAGCATTGCTTTTTCTTTTGCCTCTTGCAACGAAACACCCGTTACGCTTTGGTCGTATATCCCTGTTTTTATAGCTATAGCGATACCAAAAGACATAGCAGCTGGAAAACGATAACGATATTCATTTACCTTAGACTTACTTTTTAAATCAAGGTATCCGGTTGAATCTTGTTGATATTTTTTTAAGTCCTTGTACCAGGCTGTTAGGCCAAATTTATTAGCATTGAGTAATGTAGCTTTTACTGTATTTGCTAATTTATTATTGGGCAATTTCTTGTTAAACTCATTCCAATTAATTGATTGAACAAGTAATGAGGCATCGGTTTTACCTGTGACCTCATTTACTTGAGCTTTTAATAAATTAATTGTTCCGACTAGTAGCAGAACTGCACTAACTACTCGCAAACGATAGCTTATCATATCTAATTTTCTAGCTTATTTGTCGTCAACTTTAACACTATTTAGCTGTTGGTCTACCAATAAGCCATTGCGCAATTTAAGGTCGAATTTCAGTTTTCGTTTTACTTTAAGTTTAATTATAAATAAATCGCTGCTACCAGATAAGGTTTCCTTGTTACCTAAATTCACAAATGTTGGATACAAAACTTTATCCCCATTGGTATGTAACCTATCATTGGTTAGG
>SEDG01000600.1 GCA_004295885.1 Pedobacter sp.
TAAATCTTTATGCTCACTTAATTTCATTAGAAAGGATTATCCCTTAAGTATTTTTCCCAATTCCAAGCAGAGCTCATCATTTCTTCTACACCCAGTTCGGCTTTCCAGTTTAATTCTTTATTAGATTTGGTTACATCTCCATAAGTTTGTTCTACGTCCCCTTCTCTTCTCGGTCCAATCACATAATTCAATTTCTCCCCTGTCGACTTTTCGAAAGCATTAATGATTTCTAAAACAGAACTACCTTTCCCTGTTCCAATATTATAAACTTCATAATTAGCATCACTCTTTGTTTCTAGTTTTTTGATTGCAGCAACGTGAGCTTTTGCCAAGTCTACTACATGAATGTAATCCCTAATGGCAGATCCATCTGGTGTGTTGTAATCATTACCAAAAACGGTTATTGCTCCTCTTTTACCTATTGCGGACTGGGTTACAAAAGGAATTAAATTTTGCGGCACGCCTATTGGCAACTCTCCAATTAAAGCAGACTTATGTGCACCAACTGGATTAAAATATCGCAATGCGATAACTTTTAAGTCTGGTGTTACCGCACAAGTTTCTTGCAAAATTTCTTCTGCAATTTGTTTTGTGTTACCATAAGGTGATTCTGCTTTTTTTACAGCAGCAAATTCTGTTACAGGTAAACTGTCTGGCTGACCATATACGGTACAAGAGGATGAAAAAACTAATTTAAGATTGCTGTTAAATGCGGTGATGATATTAATTAATGAGTAAAAATTGTTACGATAATATTTTAAAGGTTGCTGCTGCTCCACCAGTAACTAATATTTTTGCCATATTTTTTAAATAAAATGAAATTATTACGCAGTCAACAAATCACATTTTAAATTCAAATACTCGCATTCTTTGCATAATATTCCAACGTTTTAGATTTATTGATTTATCTTGCGACGAAGATAAGAAATAAGACGCAAAATGCTTTGGATTTATAATATTGGAATTGTAATGTATGGCTTACTACTAAAGCTTGCATCACTTTTTAACGAAAAAGCAAGGCTTTTTGTAAATGGAAGAAAAAACATCTTCGAAAATATAGCTCATAAAGTCGATTCAAAAGACAGACCAGTTTGGTTTCATTTTGCATCATTAGGAGAGTTTGAACAAGGAAGGCCAGTTTTAGAAAAATTGAAATCTGCTAATCCTTCCCAAAAAATTGTGGTTACTTTTTTCTCGCCATCTGGTTTTGAAATTAGAAAGAATTACACTTTGGCGGATGTTTTTTATTTACCAATAGATACTGCTTCAAATGCAAAAAGATTTATAGAATTGATAAATCCGAAATCTGCAATATTCACGAAATACGAATTTTGGTTTCATTACTTTAAGGAATTGGACAAAAAGCAAATTCCACTTTACCTAATTTCTGGAATTTTTAGACCTAATCAAATATTTTTTAAGTGGTATGGTGGCTTCTATCGTAGCGTATTAAAATATGTAAATCACTTTTTTGTGCAAAATGAAGAGAGTGTTTTCCTGTTAAAAAGTATCGGAATTAAGGACGTGAGTTTAGCTGGAGACACCCGCTTTGATAGGGTTTATGAAAATGCAGAACAACCTAAAAGATTAGCAGTAATTGAGAATTTTTGTGGTGATGCAAATGTTTTCATAGCCGGTAGTACTTGGCCAGATGATGAAAGGATTTTGATTTCATTAACTGAGAAATACCCAGATTGGAAGTTTATAATTGCACCACATGAAATTGGAGAGGGTCACATTCGAGAAATAGAAAGTTTGTTTCCAAAAGCAATCAAGTTTTCAGTTTTTAGTTCTCAGGTTTCAGCAACTTCATCGCAAATCTTAATCATCGATAATATTGGAATGTTATCTTCGCTATATCAATATGGGAAACTGGCCTATATCGGTGGTGGATTTGGAGTTGGTATTCATAACACACTTGAAGCCGCAGCATTTGGTTTACCGGTAATTTTTGGCCCAAAGTATGATAAGTTTCAAGAAGCAAAAGACTTAATCGCTATTGGAGCAGCCAAAAGCATTGCTTCAGTTGACCAATTAAATGCAGCTTTTCAGGGTTTTGTATCAAATGAAAAGGCATCCGCCGATGCGAAAAATTATGTAAAAGCTAAAAAAGGAGCAACAGAAATGATTATTGAAACCTTAAATAGAAATTAAGACTTAACCATTTCTTCTAATGCCTCAATAAACTTAGGATGGTCATTTAAACTTTCTACTAACTGTACATGTTCTCCACCCAAAGTTTTAAATTCTTCGTGGTATTCTAC
>SEDG01000601.1 GCA_004295885.1 Pedobacter sp.
CACAAAACCTAATGCAACAATAACTTGAAATATAATTGGTAAAAAATCCTGAGCCGAACTTGCAGTTTCCATTTTGTATTATTTTAGGCAAAATTAAAAGAAAAAGGCAGGATTACAAATCCTGCCTTTTCTTTTATTTATTAAGAATTATTATTTTTTAATTGGCGCTTTTTTTGCTGGAGCTGGTGGAGCAGATAATGATTTGAGATTATCCGCTGCGTAAGTGTTAGCAGGATCAATAGCCAATGTTTTACCAAAATATTCTTTAGCTTTTTCTTTGTCTGTACCAGAGATGAAGAAACCTAAGTAATTATAAGCTTCAACTAAACCTTTCGCATTAGCAGCAGCTTTTTCTGGTTTAGTAACAGTTACCAACTCTATAAATTTCTGATAAAATGGCACAGCTAAACCTTTCTGAACTTCTGGGTTATCGATAGCATCAATGTATTTATTGATTCTAGCTCTGTATAAAGGCGCTTGTTCCGTCTCAGCAGACAATACACTTAACTTCGAAAATGCTGAATCCGCTTCAACTAGCAAAGTTCTATCTTTTCCTGCAGCAGCAACATAACTTGCACTACCTAATTGGTAATAATTCATTCCCATTGATGGGTTTTTTGAATTTGATTTAATTACCGTTTTAAAAATAGAAGCAGCTTTTGCATAGTTTTTACTTGTGTAATATTTTTTCGCCACAGCAGCTAGTTCTTCAACTTTAGTAGAATCTAACTCTACTGCCTTAGTAATATTAATTACAGCTAAACTGTCATTTCCAGTTCCTTGTAAAGCCTTACCCAAATAAAGATAATCTGACCCAACGATACGTGAAGCATCTTGTTTCCTTGCGAAAAGCTCCTCCATATATTTAACACCTTTAGGAAAATCCTTATTCTCTACAGCAGAATAACCACGCATACGGATAACCACAAACGTTTTGGGGTTATTTGGATCTGGTGAGTTTAATGTAGCTACTTCTTGTCCAAGTGTAGCAAAATCTTCTGCATAAAATAAAAATTGGGCATAACGCAAACGCGATTCGAAAGACTTATCAGTTAAATCCAAATATTTACGCATATTAACTAATGCTGAAGCCCTTTTAGCTTCAGCCGTTTTTGGATCAGAAGCACGAGACCATTGCATATCATTCTCTGCTAACTCACGATAAGCAGGACCATAATTAGGATCACCGGCTACTGCTTTTTTCAATTCAGTTTCTGCTTCTGGAAAGGCAAACGCCATTCTATACATCCTACCAATTTGAACATTTGCACGATACAAAGTTGGATTGATATCTAAAGCTCTTAAATACAAAGGGTAAGCTTCAGTATTTTTCACTTGCATAGCCCAATAATCAGCTAATGCCAAGAAAGTTTCTGGATCTTTATCCTTTGCATCCAAATCATCTGCTCTTTGCAGGTTTGGCAATGCAGCAGCATAATCAGGAGTTTTTTGTGCTAAATAAGATCTACCTATTTGTAGGTAAGTTTGATAATCTTTTGTTCCTAATTGTAAAGCCTTATCAAAGTTTGTTTTTGCAGATGTAGCATTGTTTGCCATTAAATCTGCATGGCCTAGACCCACAAAATTTAATGCATTTTTAGGATCAGCAGTAGTTCCGCTTGTAAAAACAGCTCTTGCCGAATCAATTTCATCAGTTAATAGATAAACATTACCTAAACTGAAGTAGTTATCTCCATCTTTAGCTTGAGAAGCCACCAAAGTTTTTAACATGGAGGTAGCTTTCTGGTACTGTTCAGCGTCGATTGCCTTCTTGGCATCAGCTAAACTCTGGGCAAATGAGGCAGTACCACCCATCATTACTAAGCCTAAACTTAAGGCTATCGCTTTTTTAAT
>SEDG01000602.1 GCA_004295885.1 Pedobacter sp.
CCCAATTTGCCGGTGATCACGTTTGCTGATAAGTGAGCTCCATTTTTTATGGCATAGAGTGCTGTTGGTACGTGTAGGGCGCTGGCCTGTTCTATGGGCTTGCCCAGTAGGGCGACCAGAGCCTTACGGATACTTTGGTTACTGATCCCGGCAGAAGTGAGTAGCAGTTTCATGTGCTTTGTTTTGGCTATTGATCAAATCTAGGCAACCGGTATCACTTTTCCACGGTGATAAAAGGACATTTTGAAGGGGTATTTGGGACAGTTTGAACACGATGATTGTTGATTACTACCC
Source organism: Pedobacter sp. (assembly GCA_004295885.1). GTDB lineage: Bacteria > Bacteroidota > Bacteroidia > Sphingobacteriales > Sphingobacteriaceae > Pedobacter. Next base: position 295 of record SEDG01000602.1, read on the forward strand.
TAAAAGTCAATACAACCTTGGCTTCATTGACCGAGTGAATTTGGCAATCCGGTGTCCCATTTGTTAGAACACACGCCCCCAAATGCCGCATCGTTAAGCTAGCTATGTTTCTTATCGATGTTTACAAATCTGTAAACCAGTCAAACAATCACTTACCCTTACCAAATAGTCCTTTACGGGCGTCATCATTGTTTTGCCCCGTGCTCTTTCTCTTTTTCCTATCCTTGAAGGTCATCTTTTGCCAACTGTTGTCTCGCTCGGTGGCTTCGCCGGGACAGAAGCCAGCCCGTAGGATGGCCGCCGGATGAAGGTCCTGCCGGTTGAGCACTGCTTTTCCCGCAAAGGTTCTTTCGGCATAGAAGAGTCCGAGAGACACCAGATAGATGGCGCCTGGGGCACTTTTGAAGAGGAGTTGTTGTGGCGGAAGAGTAGCCGGGTCTTTTTGAAGCTCAACCTCAAAGGACTGTATTTCCTGATTCAAATAGGCCTTGCTTTTTAAGTCGAAAAGCGTAACTTTAAAAGCTACAGTACAATATTTAGCGTTGGGTGCAAATGTTAAATCTCTTGGAATGAGCAGCTCTGGAAGTGATATCGTGAGATTTTCCGCTGTAGTTATAACCTCGGGCTGTGCAAAGAGATATTTCTTAACAGGGGAGGCCACGTTGAACTCAAAGCCGTTGAGCCTACTGAAATAGTCCTGATCAAAACTGAAAGTCTCGCCAGCGTTGATGGTTGCCTTTTGGAGGATCCCATTGCATTCGCCGGTAAGCCTGGAGACCATGCCGCCATCATGGTAGGCAAGTAGCTCTTTTGCACCATACCTGAAGTAACTGGACAATGTACTAGCGTAGCCGAAAACATAGGCAGCGTTAAAGGTGGCAGCCGTCATCTTAATCAGGTCACCCTTGTGCTTGCTAACGACTACTTGTTTGTTGCCGACCTTCTTGAAGATGACCGGGCCTACAATCCCGCTAATGAATTTCCCTGCTATTCTACCCATGATAGTGTCGTTTAAGAAGGATTTAACCAAATCGTAACACTTCTTCGATTATTCTTCATTATAAATCTAAATAAAATTCATATAAAGTCCAATATTTATTATTAAAATACGGACTTACTATGGACTATATATGGACTTACTATGGACTTACTAATAGGAACCTATCGTTACGACTAATAATGAGGAATCAAGGTATTGATACCATTTATTAACATAGGTCAATGGAGAGATAAAATTTGGGCACTACTTTTGAAGAGTAAGACATTCAAGAAATCAACCTTATCATTACTAAATTTTAAACCATGAGAAAATTATTTTTTGCGCTACCTGCGCTACTTTTACTCGCATCTTGCGGAGGATCTTCAACTGAAAGCACTAAAACATCTTCGGAGCAAACAGCTGCAGCACAAAAGGGTGAGACCTTAACATTAGACACCATCGGTACTTCAGTTGATTGGAAAGCTACCCATAAAGGTGGTTTAGCACCACGATGGGGAAAAATTACAGTTAGTTCAGGTTCTATCTCAGTTGATAAAGATTCGTTAACTGGTGGAGA
>SEDG01000603.1 GCA_004295885.1 Pedobacter sp.
ATGATGGATAATCAGCCTACAACATCTTGGCAAACACAGTGGGGTTATAAAAAAGTGGCTCATCCACATCGTGTAGTTATAGATTTAGGGAAATTAACCAATATATCTGGTTTCAAATACCTTGCAGGTACACAAAAAACGAAAGGAAAAATAAAAGATTTCAATTTTTATGTTTCTAAAGAGCAATTTACAATCGTAGCTAAATAATGAAATACATCTTGCGTCATTCTCGCAAAAGCGGGAATCGTAATGCGGCTGCAAAGCGTTTAAACTGCCATTACGAAGCTTAACGTTTTGAGAATTACACGACAATTAAATTTATAAAAATGAAAGTATATATTTTGAAGTACTTACTATCTATTGTTTTGCTCCTTTTTTTTGGCGAAAATTCTCAAGCTCAAAACAAAGCTAAAATAGATGCGGCAGCTTTAAATATACCAACAGGATATTTGAATAATCTACATTGGGATTTGCCATTAGATTCTGTGGGTAATAACGGTTCAATTATCAAGTGGAAATCGAGCAACCCTGCTTATGTTTCAGATAAAGGGAAACTGCTAAAACTTTCGCCTAGAAACGGAAGCAAGACAAAGTTGAAGATGACAGCTACAATTACTTCGGGAAATACAAAGCTTAAAAAGTCATTCGATATTATTGTTGCGTATCAGGAAATGTCTTTACAAGGTTATTTGTTTAGCTATTTTGAGGGTTCTGGTCCACGAGATAAAGATGAGCAAATTAGGTTTGGTGCAAGTGCTGACGCTGTTAATTGGTCTGCCTTAAATAAAAATCAGCCGATTATTTCTTCAGAGCTTATTTCTGGAACAGGAGGAGTGAGGGACCCTCATATTTTAAGGGGCGAGGATGAGAAAAGCTTTTATATGGTAGCTACCGATATGAGTACTGCCAAAAATGGTTGGGGGCATAATCCAGGTATTGTGCTGTTAAAATCTAATAATTTAATCGATTGGAAACACGGATTCATCGACTTGGAAAAACTTTATCCTACAAAATTTAAAAATGTGCAATGGGTTTGGGCGCCGCAAACTGTTTACGACCCAGCAGCATGTAAATACTTAGTTTATTTTACAGTTAAATTTAAAGATGATTTAAAACTAGATTTTTATTCAGCCTATGCAAATCCCGATTTTAATGCTTTTGAAAATGAACCAAAATTGATGTTTAGTCCGAAGTACGGCGCTATCGACGGAGACATTATTTACAAGGATGGTTTATACCATTTTTTCTTTAAGGGAAACACGAAAGACGAAAATGGTAAGGAATATAAAAATGGAATTCGACAAGCAATTGGTAAATCGCTTCAAGGGCCTTGGATAGAAGACTTTAATTATTTAGATGCTTATTCTGCCAAAAAGATAGTGGTAGAAGGCTCAAGTGTTTTCAAGTTAAATAATGATGATACCTATATTTTGATGTACGATTTGTATACCAATCATCGATATGAATTTCAACGTAGTAAAGATTTATATCAGTTTACACAAACGCCTGAATCATTTACAAAAAACTTTTATCCCAGACATGGCAGTATCATTGGCATCACCAAAGAAGAAGCTAAAAGATTGGATGACAAGTGGGGCGGTGTGCCTGAGATATTACTGAAGAACAACTAAAATTATTGTATGAAACATACTTGGTCAATATTATGCGCAATCTTGTTTTCGACAAGTGCCTTTAGTCAAACTGATACTTTAAATGCACCCGCAACAGTCTTGCCTGGTGTTTATGCAGATCCGCACATCGCGGCCTTCGGTAAAAAGTTTTATATCTATCCAACTACGGATGGTTCAGAAGGGTGGATGTCGACGAGTTTTACGGCTTGGTCTTCTAA
>SEDG01000079.1 GCA_004295885.1 Pedobacter sp.
TGTTTGCCAACTGGCGAAGTAAGAATCAATCCAACTGGTAATCCAGCTATGGCTTCTGGCGGAATGGGAGATGTACTAACGGGAATCATAACAGCATTTGTGGCTCAAGGTTATTCAGCTGAAGATGCCGCAACAATGGCCGTTTACTTACACGGAAAAGCTGGAGATAAACTCGCAGAAAATAGATTTGTAGTAAGTGCTCATCAAGTTGCTTTAGAAATTCCGAAGACTATAAAGAGTATTTTAAAAAGCTAATGAGATTGTGCGGTTGGCAAAGCAACCTTCGTTATTAGCACAGCATTAAGTTCAATAGAGCTGATAGCAGCGAGCACGAAGTGTAGCGAGTAAAGCGAATAGCAGGACAACCTTTTATAGCTGCACAAATTTGCTCTTCAAAAAATAGTTGAGATTCTGCCTTCGTTAGAATTACAAGGTCTAGATGCTTACGCCACCCATCACCACCATTTTTTCCATGGTCGGGTTAACACTACCGCCAGTAGGTTCAATGGTTACGGCAAATGCTTGTGCTCTTGGTATAGTCTCCATTTGTTGCACAGCATCTTTGGCATTTTCGCCAAATACACCCAAGCTAACAGGTTTTCCATCAACCAAAGCCCATAATTGGTATTCGTGAGCTTTATCGGTTTTAGGCAAATCCATCGCCGAATGGTTAATCAAGATATTTTTATTTTTTTTATTCCAGTAAACCAACATTTTAGCTTTTGGAGAATTTGCCACACCAGCCAATTTAACAGTCGCCCACTCTGTGGTTTCTGTCATGTCAATTTGGTTCTGCATACCAGCATTATCAAACTGAAGTTTACTAACCGTGCTTGCGAATTTATCTTTTTCAGAACTTAAGCTAACAATTTGATTATTAGCTAATTTTAGTTCATTATAAACAGAGAATAATGCCGCAACACTAATCACTAATAAAGCAACGCAAGCCACTAAAGCATAACGTAAGGTTTTAATCCTCACATCGTTTTTAACTTCATAAAGAGGCACTACTTTAGGCTCGGCTTTAGTCTCAGTAAATTGTGATAAAATTTTATCCTCTAATGCTGCAGAAGGGGCAATTGCATTGTCGAGTGCATAAGCCTCCATCGCAAGTTCTATTGCAGTAATTTCTGCTCTAACCTCCGGATGTTTGCTGGCCATGGCTTCAACTTCAGTACATTCTATTGCAGTTAACTGCCCTAAAACGTAAAGTTCAAGTATGCCTGAGTCGATATATGCTTTTACTTCTTCCACTTCCACCTCAATTAAATTTTTTCCTCAATTCTAAAATAGCCATTCTTACACGAGTTTTCACAGTACCCAAAGGTAAATTTAATTCTTCTGCTGTTTCTACGTGTGTATAGCCTTTAAAATAAACCATATCTAACACGTCCTTAAATTCAGGTTTAAGTAATGTTACCATATCTTTTAAACCTAAAACATCAGAATTAAAACTAACCTTCTTTTGCTCGTCAATGAAATCTACGTTATTTTCAATGTCTTGGTTTTTGTTAGAATTTTTAAAATCTTTAGAACGCAACTTGTCAATAGACAGATTACGAGCAATATTCATCATCCAAGTGAATAAACGACCTTTTGACGAGTCATAACCCCCTGCGGAATTCCATATTTTAACGAAAGTTTCTTGTAATAAATCCTCAGCAACCTCTGTATGTAGCACAATACGAGAAATTACACCGAGCAAAGCACCAGAGTACATATCATACAATGCTTTGATTGCGATAGTGTCCTGTCGTTTGAGGGCGTTAACCAGTTCTTCTTCTGAAAGGGATATTTTTTTTGCTAGTGCCAAGGGTGCTAATATACAGAAACTATAACAAGGTAAAACATATTTTTGTTTAAGTTAAAACCTATAGCTCTAAAAATCAAATAAATGTTTTTCTGCGTGATAAGATGAACGAACCAAAGGACCGCTCTCTACGTACCTTAAACCTTTTGCCAAGCCAATTTCCTTGTATTTTGCAAATTGGTCTGGGTGTATCCAGTCTACCACAGGGTGATGATTTCTTGTCGGTTGTAAATATTGCCCTAAAGTTAAAATGTGAACGCCATTAGCAACTAAATCATCCATAGATTCTAAAACATCGTCTTCAGTTTCGCCTAAGCCAAGCATAATACCTGTTTTAGTTCTTAAACCAAATTCCGAAATCCTTTTTAAAGCCTCTAAGCTTCTATCATATTTAGCCTGGATACGGACCTGTTTGGTTAAACGTCTAACCGTTTCCACATTATGGCTCATTACTTCTGGTCTTTCTTCTAACACACGGTATAGATTATCCCACTGACCTTTAAAATCTGGAATTAACGTTTCTAATGTAGTTTGCGGACTTTCGCGTCTGATTGCCTGTAAAGTCTCGGCCCAAATAATAGAGCCACCATCTTTTAAATCATCACGGTCTACCGAAGTAATTACGCAATGTTTAACATTCATCAGTTTCACTGAATTTGCAATACGATTGGGTTCATCTGTGTCTACAGCTAAAGGTCTGCCAGTAGCCACTGCGCAAAATGAACACGAACGTGTACAGATATTACCTAAAATCATAAATGTAGCCGTACCTGCGCCCCAACATTCGCCCATATTAGGGCAATTGCCGCTCTCGCAAATGGTATGCAATTTATGTGTGTCTACAAGGCTTCTCACTTGCGCATATTCCTTGCCAACAGGTAATTTAACCCTCAACCAATCTGGTTTGCGAGCCTTTTCTGTAACAGCAGCAACTACAGGAAGTTCAATCATGATACAAAGTTACATAATAGGATTGAAATGTTGCAACGTTGCAATGTTGAAAGGTTGTAATGTTTTTTAGTATAACGATAATTTGAAAAGCAGTTTCAGTGTTTGTTTTAAAGGCAGTCCTTCTTTACGTTTCAATTTTTTGAAGCTGCGCAACAAAAAGATTTCCACTTCAATAAGGTTTAGCTAATAAAGGTCTGTGCAACAGTCAAAAAAAACATATCAATTTCAATACAAATTTTTATATTTGTTTACTCTATCCAAATAGTAAATTTGTAGCTCGGAAAATTAACAATTAGCGCCTTTTTTTAAAACAATATTGCATTGGATTGCTTTAGAAAAGGTTTATAAGGATAATCATGAGCAAAAAGAAAAAGACGGTTGTTGAAACCGACGCAGATGTTATTTTGATTGGCGCTGGTATCATGAGCGCCACTTTAGGTTTGTTGCTAAAAGAACTGGAGCCAAATGTAAGCATTGAGATTTACGAACGCTTAGATATTGCGGCAGCCGAAAGTTCTGATGCTTGGAATAACGCAGGAACAGGCCACTCGGCATTTTGCGAATTAAACTACACCCCACAGAAAAAAGATGGCTCTGTAGATATTAAAAAAGCTGTTCAAATTGCCGAATCTTTTGAAGTGTCTAAACAATTCTGGGCTTATTTTGTAGAAAAAAATATTCTATCAGACCCTTATCTTTTTATTAGAAATATTCCTCACCTAAGTTTTGTTTGGGGCAAAAAGAATGTAGAATTCCTTAAAACAAGGTTTAATACTTTGCAGCAATGTAATTTGTTTAAGGATATGGAATATACAGAAGAACCAGCTCTTATTCAAGAATGGACTCCTTTGATAATGGAAGGCAGGTCTAAAAAAGATAAAGTGGCTGCAACTAAAATGGATTTAGGTACTGATGTAAATTTCGGTTCTCTCACCCGTGAAATGTTTAGCTATTTGAGTAAACAATCAAATGTAACCTTGCATTTTAATCACGAAATACGTGAGTTAGATAAAATGGATGACGGCGGCTGGAAAGTGGCCGTTAAAGACTTAGAATCGAGAAAGAAACGCAAGCGTTGCGCTAAGTTTGTATTTATTGGTGCAGGTGGTGGTTCATTGCCACTATTAGAAAAATCTGATATTCCAGAAGGAAAAGGTTTTGGAGGTTTTCCTGTTAGTGGACAGTGGTTAAAATGTACCAATGAAGAAGTGATTGCTCGTCACCACGCTAAGGTATACGGGAAAGCAGCTGTTGGTGCACCGCCAATGTCTGTTCCACATTTAGACACAAGGATTATTAATGGTAAACAAGCTTTGTTATTTGGGCCTTATGCTGGTTTTTCTACCAAGTTCTTAAAAAATGGCTCGTTTTTAGATTTACCTCTGTCTATCAAATTCAATAATATCCGTCCAATGGTTTCTGCAGGACTAAAAAATATTGATTTAACGAAATACTTGATTGAACAAATTCGCCAATCTCCAGAAGATAGGTTTGAAGCTTTAAAAGAATACCTTCCTACTGCAGAATTTAAGGATTGGGAATTAGAGTACGCTGGACAAAGAGTTCAAGTAATTAAAAAGAAAAAAAGCGGGGGAGGAATTCTAGAGTTTGGAACGGAAGTAGTTAGTGCTGCTGACGGTTCAATTGCTGCTTTGTTAGGCGCCTCGCCAGGTGCATCAACTGCAGTGTCTATCATGCTAGATTTATTAGATCGTTGCTTTAAAGATAAATTGCAAACTCCAGAATGGCAGGCTAAAATAAAAGCGATGATACCGACCTACGGCCAAAATTTAGCGGACAATAATGAGCTTTGTGAGCAAACTAGAAAACATACATCAGCTGTGCTAAAGTTAAATAGCTCGGTAGAGGCTTAATCTTAGAAAAATGATAAAATATAAGCGTACTGAGAAATCTTAGTACGCTTTTTTTATTGATGTTATGCCGTTATAGATTGTGCAATTTCTTCTGCGGAAATATCACTATGTGATGAATCCAAAATACATTCGCCATTCTTAATTAATAGCGTTTGTGGCGATTCATGATGAACCTGAAAAGTTTCGGCAATTGCTGCAGAAATATCTCGGTGACTAATCAAATCTAGAAAGTAAAGTTTAGTGTCTGCTGGAATAGCTTCCCAATCTAATTCGAAATTCCTTTTAGCCATTAAGCTGATAGAACAACGTGTACTGTGCTTAAAAATAACACTGTAACCACTATCATTTTTAATGGTATTAACCTGTTCAAGGTTATTAAGACTTGTCCATTGCATTTTTATCTCCTTCTTTTTCCCTCTGGGTAAGAGCTATAAGCAGGGCAAAGGCGAGAAGAGCATGATTCTAATACTGCGATAGCGCAGAACACAAATAATAATAGAATAGCTACTTTTTTCATCGATGGTTGTTTTAAGAATTCCTTTTAATAACTCTAAATTACAAAATTTTATGAATAACAAGCAAGCTTGTTAAATTGTTGCAGAAAAGTGCGCCATTTTTAAAGCAGTTATTGCGGCTTCATCTCCTTTGTTTCCGTGTTTGCCACCAGCCCTGTCAATTGCTTGTTGCTCATCGTTAGTAGTTAAAACGCCGAAAACGACTGGTTTGCTGTGCTTAATACCAACATTTGTAATGCCGTTGGCTACTGCTTCACAAATAAAATCAAAATGTTTAGTGTCTCCTTGTATTACACAGCCTAAACAAATAACTGCATCTAGCTTTTTCTTTTTGGTTAATAAGATTTCTGCGGCTCCAGTTAACTCAAAGCTACCAGGCACAGCCATCGAAATGATATTCTTTTTATCAACGCCGTACTTTATTAAAGTATCATAAGCCCCTTGGTAAAGTGCGCCAGTAATTTTTGCATTCCATTCTGCTACAACGATTGCGATTTTAAAATCTGCACCGTTCGGAATGGTGGTATGAGAAAAATCTGATAGGTTTTTAAGATGTGAAGCCATGGTGCAAAGATAAATTTATTGTTGGAATGATTGAAGGTTGTAAAGTTTGAATGCTGTCATAAAACAAAAAAGACCCTGCGTTAACAGAGTCTCTTAATCCACCTTGCGGAAAATTAGTTTATTTGTGCTTGTACGCGAGCTAAATACTCATCAACCATTGTTGCCTCCTGGCTATCTGGATATTGAGATTTAATTTTTTCGTAAGCTTCTTCAGCACCTTTAAAATCTTTTAAAGTCTCATTCACTAAACCTAGTTTTTTAAGGAACATTGGAGAAGTAAATTTGTTGCTCGCTTTATCAGCAGCTTTTTTATAATAAGTAGCAGCTTGTTTGTAGTCTTTTAACTCGCTATACGCATCACCTAATAAGCCTAAAGCCAATGGGTCTGCAACTGGACTGCCAGTAGCTGTATATTTACCTAATGCCTCAGTAGCTTTTTTGTATTCGCCTTTACGTAAATAGATACCACCTAAATAAAGGTTAGCTAAGTTAGCTGATTTAGTATTGTCATATTCTTCAGCAATTTTTTCTAAACCGTAATTACCACCTTCGCCGTTTATAGCTTTATTAGCTAAAGAATCTACACCTACATACTGCTCAGCTTTGAACATTTTGGCAGCTGCTTCATCTGCTCTGTTTGGCAAATAAGATGCGAAGTAATATAGAGCAATTGCTCCTAAAGCAAGTATAGCTACTGCTATAAATAACAAACTTTTACCGTTTTCCTCAAGGAAAGTTCCTTTTCTCACTGGTTGTGTTGTTGTAGTATCTGTTGTAGACATTTGTTTTTTAAAAAATTGAGATTGCAAAAATACGTTTTTAGATGAAAGTATCAACCCCTTTTTTAACTATTTAATTAAACTTTAGTCGATTAGGAGCGACAAAAAAAGTAAATTGCGGCGTATATTTTATGTGGTTAAAAAACATTACTCTTCTCAACTTTAAGAATTACTCATCGGCCGAGTTAACTTTTGCTAAAACCGTAAATGCTTTTGTAGGTAATAACGGTGCTGGTAAAACAAATTTACTCGATGCCATACATTATTTATGCCTCTGCAAGAGCTATTTTAATCCGATAGATAGCCAGCAAATTAAAACAAGCGAAGACATCTTTTTAATACAAGGCGATTTTGACCGAAAAGAGAAAAACGAGAAAATTACCTGTGGTTTAAAACGAAATCAGAAAAAGAGCTTTAAACGAAATAAAAAAGAGTACGATAAATTAGCTAACCATATCGGGCTTTTCCCATTGGTGATGATTTCTCCTTATGATGTGAATTTAATCATGGATGGTAGTGAAGAGCGCAGAAGATTTATAGACAATGTAATCTCACAAACCGATGCAAGTTATCTGGATGAACTGATTATTTACAACAAACATCTTTTAAATAGGAATGCGTTGTTGAAACAAATTGCCGTTACAAGAAAATTAGATGTAACGCTTTTGCAAATTTTGGATGAGCAATTGATTTTATCTGGGAATAAGATATATGAGAAGCGAAAACAATTCTTGTCTGATTTTATTCCGCTTTTTAATAAACACTACAGCTACATTACGGATGATGCCGAACAGGTTTCTTTAAATTATCAATCTCAATTAAATGAGCAATCTTTTGATGATTTATTAGCTAACTCCATAGAAAAAGACAGAATTTTAGAAAGAACAACGACGGGTATTCATAAAGATGAACTTTTATTTGCCATAGGCGATATGCCTCTGAAAAAATTCGGTTCTCAAGGTCAACAAAAATCTTTCTTAATAGCCTTAAAACTTGCCCAATATAGTTATTTACAGAAATTTAAGGGCTTTAAACCTTTGTTATTATTGGATGATATTTTTGATAAATTAGATGATTTAAGGGTTCGTAAATTAATGGAAATGGTTTCTCATCACGACTTCGGACAAATATTTATTACTGATACTGGAAAAGAAAGAGTGGTTTCTGTTTTTGATGAAATTAAAGTTAACGTAACTTTGTTTGAAGTTGACAATGGAATAATAAAACATGCGTAAACCAAACGACATATCATTAAAAGATGCGATAACCAAAATGTTATCAGTTTATCGTTTGCGTGGCAAATACGATGAAACAGGTGTTGTGGTACACTGGCCGGAATTAATGGGTACGGCAGTGGCAAATAGAACAACTCAAATTTATGTTAGTCAGGGCAAATTATTTGTTCGCATCGAATCATCAGTTATTAAAAATGAATTACTGATGGTTAGAACTGGAATAATAGACAAGTTAAACGAAAGAGCAGGTGCTAAGGTGATTTCGGAGATAGTTTTTTTATAAGAGAGATGTAGATTTAACTACATCACTCTTAGCTTTTTCCGCCGCCAAAAACTTTAGAAACTAACCAAATTATTAAGGCTAATACGATAACAACTATTATTACGCCAGACCAAACTCCAGCTTTAAAGATTCCTTCAACTAATTCACAACTACTCAATGTGGTCGCTAATAGGGCAACAAATGCCAGGGCGCTATATTTTCTCATGATGTTTTTGTTTTAATTCGGAGATAAAACATAGTTAAGCATGAATAGTTTTAAAATATACATGAATTAACTAACAAGGAAAATTGGATTTTCATTGTCCAATAAACTCAAGAATTCTATTTCGCAGCTTGTTAAGCCGTTCGTTAACTGAACCATAAGTGCAGACTATAATTAACTGGCATCAAATACATATATCAATAGGGGTTAACAGGGAGTTTATCCCTGTTAACCCCCTGTTAGCTCCCTGTTAAGTCCCTGTTAAATCCCTGTTGCAGATACGCAATACTTAGACTGTCTATAGATGACAATTGTACAAGATTCTAAATTAACCCAGTTATTTAAACTAAGCAGCATTCGGCTTTGAGCGAGGTTGCAGCCATAAAAAAAAAGACCCATCTTTTTCAAAATGAGTCTTAAA
>SEDG01000604.1 GCA_004295885.1 Pedobacter sp.
TCGGCCAATGCTCAAAGTGTACCTAGAAAATACATCGACCCAGCTAACATGGATTTAAGCGTTAAGCCTGGGAACGATTTTTACCAATATGCAAGCGGTACATGGGTAAAAAACAATCCGGTTCCGGCAAAAGAGACCCGTTGGGGTACATTCAATGAACTTCGAGAATTTAATGCTCAAGCAGTTAGAAGTTTAGTGGAAGCCGCAGCTGCAGATAAAAATGCTCCAGCTGGTTCAGTTAGCAAACGTGTTGGCGATTTTTACGCTGCTGCAATGGATAGTTTAACTATCGAAAAATTAGGCTATGCTCCTATTAAAGCTGATTTAGAAAAAATTAAGCAAATCAACAGTGTGCAGGGAATGCTAGAGCACACAGCTTATATGCGCACCTCGGGCATTGGTGGAGGTATGTTTGGTTTTGGCGTTGGGCAAGACAGAAAGAATGTAACCAAGTATTTAGTAAATATTTCTCAAGGTGGAACAACGCTTAACGATAGAGATCTTTATTTGAATGATGATGCTCGTAGTCAGAAAATTAGGGCAGCTTATAATGTTTACATAACCAAATTATTTTCTCTTGTTGGAAATACTGAAGCAGAGGCAAAACAAAAAGCAGAAACTGTTTTCAAAATAGAAAAGGCATTAGCTCAAGCTCAAATGAGCCGTATCGAGATGCGTGACCAGTACAAAACCTACAACAAACTTACTGTTGCAGAGTTTAACCAGATTACGCCAAACATCAATTGGAAAACTTTAATGCCGAAATTTAAGGTGACTGGACAAGACACCGTATTAGTTAATTCTAAATCTTTCTTCGAAAAACTTGATGGGATGCTAACTTCTGTGCCATTGGCAGATTGGAAAACTTACTTAGAGTGGAACATTTTAAAATCTTCTGCAAATAACCTAAGTTCTCCTTTTGTTAATGCAAGTTTTGCGTTTACGCAAGCGCAAACTGGCCAAAAAGTAGCAACTCCACGTTGGCAACGCATGTCGGCTTTAACAGATGGTACAATTGGCGAATTATTAGGTCAGCTTTATGTGGCTAAATATTTCAAGCCAGATGCTAAAGTTAGAATGGACCAGATGATTGTAAACCTACGTAAAGCCTTCGAAATTAGAATTAATGGTTTAGAATGGATGAGCGAGTTGACTAAAAAGAAAGCTTTAGAAAAATTACACGCTTTTACACCTAAAGTTGGCTACACTACCAAATGGCAAACCTATACTGGCTTAAACATAAATAGAGGAACTTATTTCCAAAACCTACGTAATGCCGGTGTTTGGGGTTACAATGAAAACATCAACAGATTGGGAAAACCTGTAGACCGCACTCGTTTCGGAATGGTCACGAAATGAGCCACGGTTTTGACGATACTGGTAGCCAGTACGATAAAGATGGTAACTTAAAAAACTGGTGGACTGATGAAGACCGTGCTAAATTCAACGAAAAAACAAAAGCTTTGGGCGAACAATTTAACGCCTACACTGTTGTGGACACTATCCACGTTTTGGGTAAATTAACAATGGGTGAAAACATTGGAGATTTAGGCGGTTTAAATGCTGCTTACACCGCTTTTAAAATGACTAAACAAGGTCAGGGCAATGAAAAAATTGATGGTTTTACACCAGACCAACGTTTCTTCTTATCATGGGCACAGGTTTGGAGAGGTAACATTTTACCAGATGCTGCAGCTCAATTAATTAAAACAGACCCACACTCTCCTGGTCCGTATAGAACTATTGGTGCGCCAGTAAAAGCAGAAGCCTGATATTATTAATGTAATTCGGGCTATTTGCTACAATCTTTTGTCCTTCGACAGGCTCAGGATGACAAAAGGATTTTCGCTACTATCCCGTTTAATTAACGCAGGTCTATGCAACTATTTCGGGCTGCATTGAGCCAAAAACCAATAATTTTGTTAAATAAACCCGATTGCAATGGAAACCAAATTCTTTCATTTGGTTGCAATGAAAAGCGGGGCTGCATTAGCCAAGAACTACTGACCCTGCTTTTCAAAATACCTTACTTATACTTCTCTTGAACCTTCTTCGACATTTTAGCCAACACCAATTCTCTAGAAGTTTTAACCCTTTCCTTTAATTCTTTCTCATTTAAAACATCTAGATTTTCGATGTAAACCCATTGTTTTTTAGCCATGTGTGGCGCTTGTTTAACCCTCGGTTGTTCCTGGGAAACTCAAACAATATTCTCTAAAACTTTCGATATCCATATTTTATAAGCTTAAAGACCAAAGCGGAAAGCATAAAGCTTAAGTCGATTAAGGATATTGCTAATTTAAAGACTTATTTTTGAAATATGAATATCCTTACCAAAACTGCCGATGGCTCTAACACCTTATTCAATGAAACCATTGGGGAACATTACCACTCTTCAAATGGAGCTTTACAGGAGAGCAAACACGTATTTTTAGAGGCAGGATTAAAGTTTGCCATAGCACAAAAAGACGAAAAAGATATTAGTGTTTTAGAAGTAGGTTTTGGAACGGGTTTAAATTTCATTTTAAGTTTTGCGCATTGCGAAGAAAATAACATCAAGCTTAACTATACGGGAATAGAAGCTTTCCCCCTTACTGAAGAGATAATAAAGCAAACTGGTTATGATGAATATGTATCAAAAAATGTTTGGCAAGATTTTATTTCAAAATATGATTATGCGTTGGGAAACAGACAATCTTTATCATCGCACTGCGAATTAGAAATAGCTAATACTACTTTAGCTAATTTTAAAAGTTCTACAAAGTTTGATGTGATTTATTTTGATGCTTTCTCCGTGCAACACCAACCAGAAATGTGGACTGATGACATGATTGCTCATACTTGTAGTTTCTTAAAATCAGGGGGAGTTTTTGTGAGTTACTCCATAACAGGCAACTTAAAAAGGGCAGTAAAAAGCTGTGGCTTAAAAGTAGAGAAATTACCTGGCGCTGCAGGAAAAAGAGAAATGCTAAGGGCAGTTAAACAGTGCTGAGTCGTAAGTCCTTAGTCTTGAGTCTATTTCCTATTTCCAATTCTCTATTCCCCATCCCACGAAAAATCTTTTATCTTTATTGAAATTATCTACCATGAAAGAAACCGCTCTGCCATTTGTTGCCAAACTAGCTTTAGTACTGCTTTCTATTATCATGCTGGGTTACTTGGCAATCTTGGGCAAAAGCCTTTTGGCCCCATTGCTATTTTCTCTGTTAATGGCATTTTTACTTTTACCTTTTGCTAATTTTTTAGAGCGGAAATTTAAGTTCGGCAGAAGTGTTGCGTCTATTACGGCTGTAATTTTAATGATTGGCGTACTTTATGGGATATTCTATTTTTTAGGAAATCAGCTAGGAGAATTGTGGAATGACTGGCCTTTATTAGTAAAACAGGTGACTACTGCCTTTCACGATATACAGAGTTGGGTTTCCAAAACCTTCCATATTAATGAGTACAAACAAAAATCTTATTTAAGCGATGGCATAGAGAAATCATTAGCTACAAGTGCGGTTGTAATCGGTACGACGTTATTAACGCTTTCTTCAAGTTTGTTATTCTTGGCGTTTACTTTATTATTCACTTTTTTCATCCTCAATTACAGAAGGTTATTGTTTAGTTTTCTAACGACAGTTTTCGCCGAGCAACATAAAACAAAGGTGACTGAAATTGTAAGCGAAATACAAAGCATCATTAGAAAATATGTATCTGGACTATTCATTCAGATGTTTATTGTAACCGTTTTAATGATTTTGGCGCTAACGTTTTTGGGCATTAAGTATGCTTATTAGGGTTTTGTTTCATAGTGTTAACCTCTGTTAAGATTTCTAAGTTAGAAGAGTCATCTTTTATTGATGAAGGCGCTGCTTTAGCAATTATCATTTTCATGAGTAGTTGTTTATTATCTTTTTTAGCCATGCGAAGTACAACTGTTCGTGCATCAAAAATGGAACGAGGTGCAGACCTTTTGTTTCTTGGCGGATTAATCGTTCTATTTATAACCACAATGCTTATTGCTTTTAACATTATCAAATAATATGCCTGCAAACATTCCACCTCCTGCTACAACAAGTCCAGATACCGCCTTTTTAAGGTTATTAACTGTTCTCGATACCTTACGTACTCAATGCCCATGGGATAAAAAACAGACGATGGAAACTTTACGCCATTTAACCATTGAAGAAACTTACGAACTTTCTGATGCCATTTTGGAAGCTGATATGCAGGAAATTAAAAAAGAGTTAGGTGATTTAATGATGCATTTGGTGTTTTATGCTCGTATTGGAAGCGAAACCAACGATTTTGATATTACTGATGTATTGAATGGTGTTTGCGACAAATTAATTAATCGCCACCCGCATATTTACGGAGATGTTGAAGTAAACGATGAAGATGACGTAAAACGAAACTGGGAAAAAATAAAACTGAAGGAAGGGAATAAATCTGTGTTGGGTGGCGTTCCTGCTGGATTACCTGCTTTGGTTAAAGCAAGCAGGATTCAAGAAAAGGCTCGTGGCGTTGGTTTCGACTGGGATGAAAAAGAACAAGTTTGGGCAAAAGTTGAAGAAGAATTACAAGAATTTAAGGATGAATTTAACATCGCAGAAAACGAGAATATTGACAAAGAAAAAGCTGAGGGAGAATTTGGAGATTTATTGTTCTCGTTCGTTAATTACGCTCGATTTATAGATATCAATCCTGAAAATGCGTTAGAAAAAACCAATAAAAAATTCATTAAACGTTTTCAGTTTCTAGAAAGTAAGGCAAAAGAAAATGGCAAGGCTTTGCAAGACATGACATTGGCAGAAATGGATGTGTATTGGAATGAGGCAAAGAAGTTGTAACCTAACCCTCTCCTGAAAGAGTGGGAGCTTGAAAAACTTAAAACCAATGAAATCCCTACCTATCCTTTCCAAAAAATCTTTCAAGCTTATCCAACTTTTCAGGAACA
>SEDG01000605.1 GCA_004295885.1 Pedobacter sp.
GAAGGTTCGTCAACTACTACTTTATCGTTATGTATGATGAGGGTGTTCGCGGTACCTAAATCAATAGCTACCTCTTGTGTAAACCAATTAAATAAACCCATTTATATTTTGTAATTATTTTATTCTAGTTAATGTGTACTATATCAAATGTAAAAATAGTCTTTTTATTATATTAAAAATTAAAAAAATCAGCGAGCCATCTTATTTATTTTATTCAAAATTATTTGAAAATCAATTAGCTAGTCCATCGGTTTTTTCAGCCCCGCTTTCCCTTCGGCCATGAAAAATGGCATTCGTCCAATCGGGTTTATTTTACAGCAGCTTGTGCAATTATTTAGGGTTGCAAAGTAGCAAAAACCACCCCGCCCTTTAGGCGCCCCTCCAAGAGAGGGGAATTGCGAAACGCTTTAACCTTTACGCTTCAAAAGCCCCCTTTAGGCGATTTAGGGGTTAGTGTTTAAAATGTCTAACGCCAGTAGTTACCATCGCAATGCCTTTTTCATTAGCCATATTGATAGAATCTTGGTCTTTAATTGAACCCCCTGGCTGTAATACAGCAATAATTCCTGCTTCGGCTGCTAATTCCACACAATCAGGGAAAGGGAAAAATGCATCTGACGCCATCACTGCGTCTTTCAAGCTAAATCCAAATGCCTCTGCTTTTACCACTGCCTGTTTCAAGGCATCAACTCTAGATGTTTGTCCAACGCCACTTGCAATTAATACATTATCCTTAACAAAGACAATGGTATTAGATTTTGTGTGTTTCACAATTTTGTTAGCGAATATTAAGTCTTTTACCGAAGCTTCGCTTGGTGCCTTTTCGGTAACAACGGTCATCTCGTCAGCAGCCTCAATACTCAAATCTTTATCTTGCTCAATTACCCCGTTTAATAAAGTCTTAAATTGTTTTTTACTCAATTCAACTTCATTTCGTTGTAATATCACTCTGTTTTTCTTTGCTTTAAATAACTCAACAGCTTCTGGTTGATAAGAAGGTGCGATTAAAACTTCGAAGAATAAGTTATTAATTTCTTGTGCTGTTGCTAAATCAACTTCTTGGTTGGTAATTAAAACACCACCAAAAGCAGAAACAGGGTCGCAAGCCAAAGCATCTTTCCAAGCTTCTAAAACAGTAGCTCTAGATGCTAAACCACAAGCATTGGTGTGTTTTAAAATAGCAAAAGTTGGTTCGGTAAATTCGTCAATTAAACTTACAGCAGCATCAACATCTACTAAGTTGTTATAACTTAATTCTTTTCCATTTAACTTGGTAAACATCTCATCTAGGTTGCCATAAAATGTTCCTTGTTGATGAGGGTTTTCGCCGTAACGTAAAGTCTGTGCATCTTTAACACTTTGTTTGAAAACGTTTAAAGGTTCTTCGGTGTTAAAATAATTAAAGATAGCCGTATCGTAATGAGAAGAAGTATGGAAAGCTTTTTTAGCATACGATTTACGTTGGGCCAAGTTAGTAGCACCATCTTGTGCCTGTAATTCGTTTAATAGAGTCCCGTAATCATCTTTCGAGGCAATAATCACTACATCGTTAAAGTTTTTCGCGGCTGCACGGATTAAAGAAATTCCCCCAATGTCAATCTTCTCTATAATTTCAACATCGGTTCCGCCAGCTTTTACAGTTTCTTCAAAAGGGTAAAGATCAACGATTACAAGGTCAATTTCAGGAATTTCGTATTGAGATATTTGCTCTTGGTCGCCAGCTAAACTTCTACGATTTAAAATTCCGCCAAATACTTTCGGATGCAGTGTTTTCACTCTTCCACCTAAAATAGAAGGGTAGCCAGTTAAGTCTTCAACAGCTACAACTGGCAAGTTTAAATCTTTAACTGACTGACTCATTTGGGCTATTATTTTAAGCCGCAAAGGTAAGGAAATGAGATGGTTTTTGCAGGAGGTTTTTTAAATAAAATGAAGATTAATATTCAATTGTTAAATTGCTTTATGGTTCGATTGTTTGCTTAATGTTTATGGCAATTCAACAATAGAACAATTTGGCAATTCTTCCTACTTCTTAATCTTTTTTATAATGCTCTCAACTACTCTTGGGTAATGTAAATGCTCTAACTGCTGACCTTTAAATTTAACCATTTCTAAATTATCACCTTTGTCTATGCGGTATTTAGCTTGGTAAATATATTCGCCCTCGTCGTAGTTTTCGTTCACATAGTGGATGGTTATTCCGCCTTCAGTTTCACCAGCCTCCATTACCGCTTTATGCACATAGTCTCCATACATCCCCTTGCCGCCAAACTTTGGTAAAATAGCGGGATGTATATTGATGATTCTTCCTGGATATTCGTGAAGCAAATTTTTGGGAATTAACCACATAAAACCTGCCAATACAATTAAATCGATGCTCAAGTTTTTCAATAAATCGATAATGTTATCGGTTTTGTAAAATTCGTGTTTATCGAAAATGTGGGATGGTATTTCAAAACTATCTGCTCGTTGCAGCACGTATGCGTCTGAGTTATTGGTTAAAACCAAGGCAATTTCAACTTCTGTATTGCGTTTAAAATGCTCCATTAGTTTTTGGGCATTGGATCCTGAGCCTGAAGCAAAAATTGCGATACGTTTCTTCAAAATTCTATGTTTTTTTCAAAAATAGCATTTTACGCTTTCAATGAAAGTGTTTTGTTTAATTTTTATGAATTATATAGGTAAAGATGAGTTTGTTAAATATTAGAAGTATTGTCATTTTGAACCTGTCGAAAACTTTTCGATGTGTTAATCAAGTTGATTTTGACTAGAATTTAAGTGATTTAAGCTATTTCATAATTATTTATGAAAAATATTTTAAAACGATTTTGCATTTTAAAAACATAAACTCTATATTTGCAGTCCGAAAAATAGTAAACACAGAAGATATAAAAGGCTAAACAACAATGGCAAATCATAAATCGTCTTTAAAAAGAATTAGAGCAAACGCTACAAAACGTCTACGTAACAGATATCAAGCAAAAACTACACGTAC
>SEDG01000606.1 GCA_004295885.1 Pedobacter sp.
TTCAAGCGAATCAATGACCGTGGAGGTGTTTTAGGAGCTATGGAAACAATGTATCAACGAGGAAAAATTCAAGAGGAAAGTCTATATTACGAAACCTTAAAACATAATGGTGAATATCCAATCGTTGGTGTAAATACCTTCCTTAATAAAAATGGTTCTCCTACAATTGTCCCAGGGGAAGTAATAAGAGCCACTGAAGAAGAAAAACAATATCAAATTAAAGCTTTGAAAGATTTTCAAAACAGAAACGAAGATAAAACCAAGCAAGCTTTGTTAAAGCTTCAAAAAACGGCAATTGCTGGAGATAATATTTTCGACGAGCTAATGGAAGTCTGCAAAATTTGTTCACTTGGGCAAATTAGCAAAGCGCTTTATGAGGTTGGTGGGCAATATCGAAGAAATATGTAATGATAATAAACAGAAAAAGCCTCGAATATCGAAGCTTTTTCTGTTTTACTATATATCATTTAAGAATGAATCCAACTAAATTTATAATCCATGGTTGGGTTTTTCATTCGCTCTGCAACACGTAATAAACGGTCCGGCAGATTCATAACATAATCTCTTGCTTTTTCTCCAGCCTCGTTTAATTCTTGCAAACTATCAATTTTCCACTCTTCAATCAGCGATTGCATAATTTCAACATAATCCACAGCCGTATAAACACCTAAACGTTGAGCAGCATCTGTAAAGTGACCAAATGTTTGGCCAATTTTCATTCCCATTTCACGTAAAAAATGGGCAGGCATAACAATTTTCTTACGCATCATGTCTTCAAAAGCAATCATGGCTTCACTTGGATCTACTTCAAATATTTTCGACATAAAATCTTTATACGCTTTTGCATGACGTAATTCATCTGATGCGATCACACCACACATTTTAGATAATAATACATCACCATCTTTTTTAGCCAAAGAGGCTACTCTTCTGTGTGAAATATTTGTAGCCAACTCCTGGAAACTTGTATAAACAAAATTGCGATAAGGATCGTGGCCAGTGCCAATATCAAATCCATCAGCAATTAAATATTGTGTAGAAATTTCCATTTGTCGCATGTCAACACGACCAGATAAATATAGATATTTATTTAGAAGATCGCCGTGACGATTTTCTTCACCTGTCCAATGACGATTCCATTTCATCCAGCCACCCTCTTCATCACGGGAAATATCATCCATCATCATCAACCATGATTCATAAGTTGGCAAAGCCTCCTCAGTAATCGTATCTCCAATAAGAACCGCTACTAAATCATAAGATAAATCTTTAGCATTTTCCCTTAAAATTTTGATGTCTTGGTAAAAAGAATCTTTAGTAGAATCTGGCAAAAAATCAGATGGTTGCCAGTTAGTATCGATAGGTTTCAAATAAGTAGGCATCATTTTAAGCATATATTTTTCAACATGCATTAATACTTCCTTTCTTGATCCAAAATTGATTTTCATCGTTTTATATTTAAGGCACAAAGATAAGTATTCTGTCCCGCTTAGTATTAGTTTATTTGTAATTATAACAAAGATCTTGGAGAAAAGTTCTTGTTTAGATTGTTCTTATTCCTTGAAAATATAATGGTATGGAGCCATTTTGGTGTAACCACGCTCTCCGCTTTACTTGCTTCGTTTTATACTCGTTTCGATACGGTTTGGATGGCAAATTTACTTTTTATGGGGACGATAAGGTTACCTTGGCATCCCTTGCCATGCGCACCTAGAAACGCTTATAAACAGAAGACCCCCTCCAATTTCTTGAAGGGGGTCTCTTTAGGATCTGGCACCGACCTACTCTCCCACATGTTACTGCAGTACCATCGGCTCTGGCGGGCTTAACTTCTCTGTTCGGA
>SEDG01000607.1 GCA_004295885.1 Pedobacter sp.
TCGATAGGAGCATATTTCAACTGAACATTACCTGTCAAATAATCATTTCTAGTTAAAGTTCTAGAATTTCCCAATGTAAAGTATGGACTGTCATAATATTCATTGTAAAAACCATCAGGAGTTGAGAATTTATCTGTTCTCCAGTTTTTATAACGAGTTAAAGGAATTTGACCTGGAGACATTAACACGTTGTTAAATGCAGTACCAGAATCTCCAAGATCATATCTGTTTTGAACATAGTTTGCATTAAATGCGAAACTAACGCCCTTCATTAAATCTTTTGCCCCGTTTAAACGAATAGTAAAACGGTTAAATTTATCACCAGGAACAGTACCTGTCTGATCGAAATACTGAGATGATAAATAATAAGAACCTTTATCATCACCTGATGATAAACTAAAATCTGTTTGGTTATTTACACCAGTTTCCCAGAATTGTTGTTTACCTTCTTCCTCATTCCAAGAATAAGGAACAGTTTGAATAGAACCGTCCACTAATGGTTTACCAATTACTTTCATTGAACCATCAAACGCAGGACCATACTGCTGATTTTCATAAGCAGTGTAGCTAGGGATATCATCCGGTCCAGTTCCTGACCCAAATCTCTCTTGCAATTTAGGCAAATAAGAAATTGTTTCGAAACTAGTTGTTTGACCAACTTTGATTTGAGTAACACCTCTTTTACCTGTCTTAGTAGTGATGATTAATGCACCGTTAGACGCATCTGATCCATAAAGTGCGGCAGCACCAGCACCATTCAATACTTGAATGTTTTCAATATCCTCAGGATTTAAGTTTCCTAAGATATTAGAAGGAACAATTACGTTATCCACAACAACCAAAGCCTGGTTATTACCTAATAACGAACGGTTACCACGTAATACTAAACGTACACTTGGATTAACACCAGAACTAACGGCGTTTACTTGTAAACCAGCAACTTTACCAGATAATGCACTAGCAACGTTGAAAGCTTTTGCCTGTGTTAATGTTTGTGCACCAACTGTAGTAGACTGGTTACCTTGCTCACGACGTTTGATGTTTACACCACCCGCAGTAACAACTACTTGATCTAAAGTTTTAGAATCTAAAACCAAAGAAACATTTACACTGTTGTTAGATGAAATAGCTACCTCTTGAGTAAGGTAACCTAAGTAAGAAACCTGTAAAGTTTTTCCATTTGCAGGAACCTTTAAGGTAAACTTACCGTCTACTCCAGTAGTTGTTCCAACTGCAGGAGCCTCTTTTACTTTTACGGATGCACCTGGTATAGGTAATCCGTCTTCACTTGCTTTGATTGTACCTGTTACTGTACGTTCTTGAGCGAACGCGGCCACAGTAAGTGTACACAAGATGAATAAACTTAGTACAAGTTTTTTCATAAATTAATAAAATTTAGGTTAGTTAATAGTTAATTAATCCCTAAATATGGACAAAACTACTTTGTAATCAAAATTTTAGCGTATTAAAAAACTAGTAACTTTTTATAAAAGACTGATAACCAGAAGGTTAAAATTTAACACTTTTTAACACTTTTAGGGGTAATTCTCGTTTGAGTTAAATAATTGATAAAAAAGAAGTTAAAACTTAATCCTTAGTTACAAATATTCAAAGAAAAGATACTTAATTATTAGAATTTGATATTTTAGATGGGTTTCCAATCGTTTTAAAGTTCCCATCTCCTTTTAAGATAGCAAAAATTTGAGATTGGTTGCCAAAAAGGGATTTTGCTTGAGCTATGTCCTTATCATACTGAAAAGCTTGCTCTATTTTTCCTCTTTCGAAATAATACCTACTGATTATCTGGGTTTCCAAAACTCGTTTAATCTCTGCTTTGTG
>SEDG01000080.1 GCA_004295885.1 Pedobacter sp.
ATCGAACCTGGCAAAAGTTATTCATATGTTTCTGGTTGCAACCTAAAAACCGATATCGGTAGTATGAAAGGCCAGTATTCAATGATCCGTTTGGTTGATGAAACCAATTTCGATGTAGATATCCCAGAATTTGAATTGGTTGTTCCTTATAGATTGAATTAAAGAGCATATTTCTTGATTGTTTTCACTTTGGCTAGAATACGATATAACATTATTCTATTATCAATATTATAAACCAAATATTGTGTTCATTTCAATTTTTAATCAATTAGTCTTTCAATCCGTTAACAGATTTATAGGTTCTAACTCTCCATCTTATCGTTTTTGCTTTTTGAATAATTGTTTTTGAAGGGTTTCTTGGAGAATTTCTAATTGGGCTAGGTAAGACCGCTATTATCAGAGATATTTGTTCGTCGTTCAATTTGTTAATGGGTAACCCAAAATAATATTTAGCTGCCGCATTAGAACCAAATATTCCATTGCCAAATTCAGCAATATTAAGATATACCTCTAATATTCTGTTTTTATCCCAAAAAAACTCTATCAAAACCGTAAAATA
Source organism: Pedobacter sp. (assembly GCA_004295885.1). Lineage (GTDB taxonomy): Bacteria > Bacteroidota > Bacteroidia > Sphingobacteriales > Sphingobacteriaceae > Pedobacter. Next base: position 560 of record SEDG01000080.1, read on the forward strand.
GGCTTCTAATATTTTTCGAGGCCAAGATTTTCCAGACCACAAAAAAACATTTTTTGCAATTTGCTGGGTTATAGTACTGGCTCCATATTCTATTCTGCCTTGTTGTTGATTAAGTGTATGCGCTAGGCGCATTGCTTTGAAGTTAAACCCGCTATGGGAAAAAAAAGATCTGTCTTCAGAGACAATAACAGATTTTTTAAGGTTTTCAGGAAGATTAGAGAATATAACCCAACTGTGATTAATTTTAAATTGCTTCCCGTTTAACCTAGCCTCATGCTCTCGTTGACACATAAGATTTGAAATATTTTATTAAAAAAGAATTTTACTTTTAAATGTTAATTACAAAGTCTAACTTACTTGACGATATTCTTATTAAGAAAAATAACAATGCAATTTTATTTATGAGGTTTTGTAATCAAATAGTTCTTTTAAAGACTGAGTTAATAAAATGGATGACTCTAAGCCAAATGCTATGTTTTTTTTTGGTGATGTTAATAATCCATATTATTGCTATAATCGATATTAATAGCCAAAAGAACTTAAGCAAGAAACAAAAGGCTACCCTCGTTTCTGGAATTATTGCGAAGCCTTTTATAAATGTATACAATTATTTCTTTTATGTACGAAAAGGATTAAAGGATAATGATTTCTAATGTTTAATTAACCAATATCAATTGCATATAAATTATCTTAAGACGCTTAAAGATTTTTTTTCAGCTTCAATTATTTTCTTTTTTTTTACGATCGTTCCATTGCTAGAAAGCAAAGAACTATATAACTATACCCAAAGCTCAAAACTTCTTGGCTTTTTTATAGGTATTTTGATAGTATCCGTATTGGCCCTAATTAACCTGATAATTAGTACGCCCTCGTTTAAAATAAAGTACATTGATATACTGTTGTTATTATTGTTTATTTATGTTATAATAAATGTTTTTGTTATAAATAATTTACCGTTTGGACATAAAGTTTATGAGTTATTTATCTTGTATATATTTTTTTTATTTCTACGTCAGCTATCTCGAAAGCAGTATAAATATGCATTAATTCTATCATCAATTGGTGCAATTATACAATGTATAATAGGTTTTCTCCAATTAGAAGGCTCAATTACTAATAATAGTGCCTTTTTAATAACGGGTAATTTTTTTAACTCTGGCCCATATGCAGGGTATCTTGCAAGCATTTTTCCATGCGCAGTGGGGTATTTTGTTTTAAAAAATTCAATACACACCGATGATAAAAAGTACTCTTTAATGCTTAAGTCCACGTTTCTGAAAATAATCTTACCCCATTTATGTCTTTTGTTTTTCTTACTTGTCATTATTTTTACTAAGTCAAGAGCAAGTTGGATTGGTATCTTTACAAGTTTTTTATATCTGATCTATCACAAGAAAGAAAGTTTTATTTTAAAGTTTACTCTCAAAAAGAGTCTCTTGACTATAATTGTTCTAATAAGCATAATGGGACTTCTTTACATTTTCAAGATTGATTCTAGCAACGGGCGCTTATTTATTTGGAAAAACGTTTTTTTACTAATCGAAGAAGAACCGTTTTTTGGCTATGGTTATGGAAATTTTCAATCTGTTTATATGAATCAACAAGCTGACTATTTTAGATTAAATCTAGATTCTACATATAGTGCCGTCGCAGATAATGTACATTTTGCTTTCAATGAGTTTTTGCAATGTTGGGCGGAAATTGGTTTTACAGGAATAATACTTGTTTCTGGGGCATTGCTTTCACTTTTTAAGGTTAATGGTAAAGATAAAATGTTAATTTGCTGCAAAGCATCGCTAATTGCAATTTTGACATTTTCAATGTTCTCATATCCAAGTCAAATTCTCCCAATAAAGTTAAATTGCGCCCTCTTTTTTGCTATTATCATTTCTTATGAAGAGACCATATACTTACAATTTAGCTTTAGAAGTCCTTATTCCAGGATTTATAGGATAGCAATAATATTTATTTGCTTACCACTTATATTGTTTCATTCCAATTATACCAATAGGCTGTATCAGTCTTACAAAGATTGGGCTTTGGCTTTTCGCTTTTATAAATTTGGAAATTACCCAATGTCTTTGTTAAATTATTCTAAAGCATTTAATAGTTTTAGAGATAACGGTGTGTTTTTAGGTATGAACGGCAAGGCGCTTTCAATGTTACATAGAGATGAAGAAGCTATTGAAATACTTAAACTAGCAGAAAAAAAATCAAATTCAACGGTAATACAAATAGCTATGGGCGACAGTTATCGGCGATTGAAAAATTATAACCTATCAGAAAAATCTTATTTATGGGCATATTATATGAATCCAAGCAGATTATATCCACAATATTTATTGATTAAACTTTATATTGAGGAAGAAAGAATAGGGAATGCTCTTATTTTAGCAAAAAGATTAGTAAAACAGAAAGCGAAGATAGAATCAGAAGCTAGTAAGCAAATTTACATTGAAGTACAGAAACTAATTGACACGTATGAAAAAGCTAAGGTGGATTAAAATTTTTTTTGACTGGTTTACCTTATTACATAATTTCTATTTTGTAATGATCTTATTGTTATTGTGTATCCCTTTATTAATTTTTAATCTACTTTGGCTAGTAATATTCATTTTATTTATCACCATTCTATCTTTCCCTAACAAAAGGATATTTAAAAACAAGTATTTCTCTATTTTATATATATTTTTTTTTGTTGTGTTTTTGGCAATTTTTATTCGAGTATTTCTAATAGAGATATATACTATTAATAGTAGCTCAATGGAGAATGCAATAGAAAAGAATGATAAGGTTATTATTAGTAAGCTTCATTATGGTCCTTTAGTTTCGCTTTCATTTATTGACATTCCTTGGGTGGGTCCTATTTTAAAAAGTGTCGGGTTTAATAAGCAATCAACCTCTAGTCTAAGACTAAAGGGTTTTTCTAATATAAAGCGAAATGATATTGTCTTATTTCAACGCCCTAATAGTAATTTTTTGGTTAAACGATGTGTAGGCTTGCCGGGCGAAACCATAAAAATTTATAATGATGTTCTCATAATAAATCAGAAAGTTCTTAAGGAGCCTCCAACTGTTAAGAATTTATATCATATAGCTTTTGGTAATAGCCAAGTTATGTTAGCGAAAATAAATCATACTCATATTAATATAACAGGGAAATTCCTTTTTAAGGATTCAATCCAACTACAAGCATATTTAACGAATCAAGAAAAGCTACAATTATGTCAGTTAACACCCAGTAAACATTTTGCAATGAAAAAAAAATCTCTTTATAAATGGAATAAGAGTTTAAATTGGAATAATATTGATTTTGGGCCCATGTTAGCCCCAAAAAGAGGCACAAGGATAAAATGGACTAAATTTAACTACTATACTTATTTTGGATTAGTTATGACGTTTGAAGGCGTGCCAAATATTGATCTTTCTCAAATCTATTTAAAAGACTACATCTTTAAAAAAAACTATTATTTCTTTTTGGGAGATAATAGGTCTATGTCAATCGATTCAAGGTTCTGGGGTTTGATCCCAGAAGAAAAAATCATTGGAAAGGTAATTCAAGTGTTTTAGTCACATACGTCTTCTTTACCAAAAAAGGACGATAAAATTAATCATCGTCCTTGAGTTCATTTGTGTTAAAATAACTAATCTCTGCTTCGGCCAAACAACATTGAAGCGTAATAAAGCAAGTTTGCCAGTGCACCTAAAGCAGCTACAACATAAGTCATAGCGGCCCACCAAAGCGCATCTTTTGCCTGTACATTTTCCTCATCTGTATACATTACACCTCTGTTATTTCTTAACCATAACAACGCTCTTTTACTGGCGTCGAACTCTACTGGCAATGTGATAAAGCTAAATATCGTTACTAATGCCAATCCAGCAACACCAATGCCTAAAACAATTGGTGTTCCTTTAAATATTATTAAAAAAACGCCTATCAAAAGCACCCATTGCAATAAGTTAGAGGATATACTTACTATCGGTACCATGCTAGAGCGAAACTGCAACCAACTGTATGATTTGGCGTGTTGTACAGCGTGACCACATTCATGCGCTGCAACCGCTGCTGCTGCCACACTACGCCCATAATACACGTCTGTACTTAGGTTTACAGTTCGTGTTGCTGGATTATAGTGATCTGTTAATTGTCCGTCTAAACTCAATACATTTACATCGTAAATGCCATTGTCGTGTAGCATCTTTTCAGCTACTTCTTTTCCCGAGAAACCTGAGTTGAGTTGCATTTCTGCATATTTTGAGAATTTATTTCTAAACCGCCACTGCACAAACATGCTCAACAAAATTACCGGGATAATTAAAATTAAATAAGTTCCTTGTTTTGGTAGCATTTCTGAATTGATAGAGCAAGAAAAACTATGTGGCACAGCCGGTTTACACGGTCTTGTTTATAAAAGATGGAAGGGCTTGCAAAAGCTTAGAAACTTGCTAGGTGATGACAATATTCAGTTCAAAAATTATGGTGGATATGAACTATTTAAGCCCGAACAGCAAGATTTGGCAGAAGAATGTGTATCAAAATTAAGCCATTTCAATGCCTTAATTGAAGATATTGTGCTACAAAAAAATGTCTATACCGAAACCAATAACAAGATTTCCTCTTTCGGCTTGAACGGGATTAATGTATTGTTAGAAAACAAATTAGAAGCTCAAATTGACCCAGGCCTGATGATGAAAGCTTTAATGGCTAAAAGTAAGGCTTTGGATATTGAAATCTATAATAACTGCAGGGTTGACGAATTAATTGAAGAAGATAACAACGTCGCTTTAATAACTGACCAAGGCAGGTTTACCTGTAAAAAGGTTCTGTTAACAAACAATGCTTTTGTGAATGACCTTTTACCAGATTTAGCCGTAACTCCTGGTCGCGGACAAGTTGTAGTAACCAAACCCATCCCCAACTTAAAAATTAAAGGAACTTTTCATTACGATAAAGGCTATTATTATTTCAGAAATATCGATGATAGGGTGCTATTGGGCGGCGGAAGAAATTTAGATTTTAATGCAGAACAAACTACACAATTTGGAGAAACGGAATTAATACAAAATGCTTTGCATCAATTACTAAAAGAAGTTATTTTGCCAGAAACTGTTTTCGAAATTGCGCACAAATGGAGCGGTATTATGGCCTTTGGTCCGCGGTTGGCTCCAATTATTGAAGAAGTAAAACCAAACATTTTTTGTGCAGTTCGCTGCAATGGAATGGGCATCGCCATTGGTAGCCACACAGGCGAAGAAGCAGGGGAGATGGTGTTGAAGAGTTTGTAAGTTTATTAAGGTTGGTTCTATTTTGACAAACTTCAGGTAAGTTGCAAGGAGTTTGTCAAAGTTATACTTACATAAACTTTGACAAAATAAAGGCTTGATGCATACAATTTTGTCATAGTAACCACACTTTACTCAAAAACTACCGTCTTATTGCCACTCACAAATACCCTATCTTCCAATACCTGTTCCAGCGCTTTGCTCAATACAGCTTTCTCAATTTCCCTACCTGCAACCGCCATTTGTTTCGCATCAAAAGTGTGGTTAACGTGTATGGTTTGCTGAGAAATGATTGGTCCTTCATCTAAATTGTTGGTCACAAAATGAGCTGTCGCCCCAATAATTTTTACCCCTCTTTCAAAAGCTTGTTTATATGGGTTTGCGCCAATAAATGCTGGTAAAAAGGAGTGGTGGATGTTAATAATCTGATTCGAATATTGAGCGATGAAATCTGGCGAAAGAATACGCATGAACTTCGCCAACACGATATAATCCAATTGATAGTTTGATAATATGCTTGTGATTTCATTTTCAAAATCAGCCTTGCTTTTATCCTCGTGAGCAACATAAAAAAATGGAACATCAAATTTCTCGGTAAAATCGCTCAACGTTTCGTGGTTTCCGATTACACATTTAACTTTTGCACCCAATGTTTTAAAATTATCCCTCACTAAAATATCTGCCAAACAATGAAATTCTTTGGTCACCAATAATGCAATGCTCTTTTCTGCTGCTGGAATCAATCGAACATCAGCTTCCGTAGGCAGATTATTTAATAGTTCTTGTTGTAATTTATTATGATTTTCAACTGTTCCACTACATTCAATTCGAGTAAAAAACTTTTGTTCTACTTCATCCACAAACTCACGCATAGCGATGATATTTAATTGATGTTGTGCTAAAACTCGGGTGATATTGGTAACCAATCCAACGCTGTCTTTACATTGAATGAGGACTAAAAGATTATTCATGTGGTAAATATAGTATTTAAGCAATCTCTACGAAATTGGTTAGCTAATAATTATTATTTTTGATAAAAATATTAGCAAAATGGAAATCGCTGTTGTTGTACTTTTAGTTATTGTTGTATTGTTAATTATTGCTGTATTAATGCGTAAACCCGTAACAAATAAGGAAACCATCAACTATTTAAAGGAAGAAAAACTTAAACTAGAAGATGAGTTAAATGATCTGCGTGAGCGTTTTACCGCAGAGCGAAGCAATCTGATAAAGGCCGAAGCTCTGGTAAATTCACATCGTGATAAACTGGCCGAACAGCAGAAAAACCTGGAAGATTTACAGCAGAAATTTACCTTAGAATTTTCACTAATTGCCAATAAAATATTAGAGGAAAAGACCGCAAAATTTACTGCGCAAAATCAAACTAATTTAGATTCTATTTTAAACCCGTTAAAGGCTAACATCAAATCTTTTGAAGAAAAAGTAGATAAAGTTTATCAAACAGAAGCGGCGGAGCGAAGTCAATTGAAAGGTGTGATTTTTCAATTGATGGACCAAAGCAAACAAATCCAAGCTGATGCAAATAACTTAACAAAGGCACTAAAAGGGGATAGTAAAAAGCAGGGAAATTGGGGTGAAGTTATTTTAGAAAGAGTTTTGGAACGTTCTGGATTGGTAAAGGACAAAGAATACAGAATTCAAGCGAGTATAACCAGCGAAGGCGCCCGTTTTCAGCCTGACGTGATAGTTGACCTGCCTGATGAAAAACATTTGATTGTAGACGCTAAAATTAGTTTAGTTGCTTATGAAAGAATGATGACTGCAGAAACTGATGAAGAGAAGCTACTGAATTTGAAGCAACACTTAATTTCTGTTAAATCTCATATTGATGGATTAGCTGGTAAAAATTATCAAAATCTATATCAAATTAATTCACCAGATTTTGTACTACTTTTTATGCCTATAGAATCATCTTTTAGTGTAACCGTTCAAGCGGATAACGAATTATTTAATTATGCTTGGGATAGAAAGGTAGTTATCGTAAGTCCGACTACCTTATTAGCCACTTTACGCACCATTGCTAGCATTTGGAAAGTAGACAGACAAAATAAAAACGTATTTGAAATTGCTGAAGAAGCAGGTGCTTTATATGATAAGTTTGTCGGCTTTTTAGAAGATATGGACAAGATTGGAAAACATATTGATTTGACGCAAAAAGCTCACGATGATGCCTTTAAAAAACTGCAATATGGCAATGGAAATCTAATTGGTAAAGTAGAAAAGATTAAAAAACTAGGAGCAAAGACAAAGTCTAATAAACAGATAGATAGTAAGTTTTTGGAGGAAGAATAAGGACTAATAGAGTTCGTCATGCTCAGCTTGACTGGGCATCGTAATGCGAAATACAAACTATGCTTTTTAATTAAATTTTATCTTACTTATCTCCCAATAATCGATTTTAATTCTGTAAGATAAAAAGGAGAAAAAAACTTTTTCTTAGTATCTGGGTCAGTAGTTGAGCCAGATACAATTCCTACAACTTTTCCATTTTCATCTACCACGGGTGCTCCGCTTAAACCACCAAATAACTCTGGAACAATAACATCTTTTAATAAAATACGATTCCCAAAAATTTTATAAAATTCAAACTCATAAACCCTTTGTTCGCCACTTTCCATTTTTCTCGTCCAACCCACAGCATATAGTTTTTCTCCCGCTACAAGTGCAGTCGTTCTAATTTCTAATGGTTTAACCTTTGAATGATTTTCCTTGATAGAAAAAACTAATACGTCATTAATATAAGTCGATTTATCTACTAATAATTCGTTCTTATTTTCATTTAACAATTTATCAGTAATTATCAATTCATTATTTTTTGTTAAAGGATATAAACTCCAAGATTTGATGCTATTTTCGAGAGAAACAGCTTTCATATTATCCGATTTAATAACATTTAGCAAATGTTTTGCTGTAATAGCTAGTGTATCTTTTCCGTATTTTAAGAGAAATCCACAACTAAATTTGGGCTGGTCAAACTTAGAATCAAAAAAGGTTATACCATTAACTAAAGTTATCTCATCGAACTTTTTTGAGGATATTTTTTCTTGTGCAAAAGAATTTAAGGTAAGTGATATTAGAAAAACAAGTAGGGTAGTTGATTTCATTAGTTCAATATTGCAAAATAGTTATTCCTTTCTCGAATTTAATAATTCTTCAACTGCCAATCTAGCCTCTAGTACATACCCTATATCGGCTTTGTACATTTCTAATTCCTCTCTGCTTCTATTTGCAAATTTGTTTTTAAATTCTTCAATCTTCTCTAAATCAGGTGGAATATTATCTTGAACGCTTTTTTTTGATTTTACTATTTTATTAAAATTGATAAATAGATAGACTAAAGCTAATATGAATGAAAATAGTTCAAAAGATAAAATAAAAGTTAACCTATAAGCATCAGGTGTATAATTTAATACACCAAAACATCCAAGGATTATTGTAAAAATTATACCTATTTTGAAATAATTTCTAGCAAAAAAATACACTAAAATATTGCAAACTGAAATACTTAAAGCTAAAATATGAGCTAATGTTAAAGGACGTCTACTTAATTCTCCGTTGTATTCAAAAGTATTAAATGATACATAAAGCAATGTAAAAATTGATAGACATCCCAATAAAAGTATGGGTATTAAATTCTTATACTTTTTTATTAACTCAATCATTAGCCTTTACCCCTTAAAAGCATTCCAACCTTGCGCCTTAATCTTATGCGAAACATTAGATTTAGAAATCATATTACATCCCGAATTTTTATCCGTAATATGACCAATGATACTGATATCAACATCATTTTTCAGCTTTGTATAATCACTTTGTTTAATGGTAAATAATAACTCATAATCTTCACCACCATTTAATGCACAAACCGTTGGATCTAAACCCAATTCACGAGCTGTTTCATAAGTCATTGGGTCGATAGGAATTTTTTCCTCGTACAAAGTACAACCTTTTTCAGATTGTGTACAAATGTGTAAAATTTCAGAAGCTAAACCATCAGAAACATCAATCATAGATGTTGGTTTTATCTTCATTTGAGCTAGTAAATCAACAATATCTCTTCTTCCTTCTGGTTTTAATTGACGCTCGATGATGTAATCTTTACCTTCTAAATCTGGTTGCAATTGTGGATTTTCTAAAAAGATCAATTTCTCTCTTTCTAGAATTTGTAAACCTACATAAGCTCCGCCTAAATCTCCAGAAACACATAATAAATCGCCTTCTTCAGCACCATTTCTATAGCAAATATCTTCCGCCGCTGCGTGACCAATGCTAGTTACAGAAATGACTAAACCTTGTTTACTTGAAGAGGTATCGCCACCAATTAAATCTATGTTAAATTTATTACAAGCTAACTCAATTCCTTTGTAAATTTCTTCTACAGCTTCTAAAGGGAACTTACTCGAAATACCGATTGAAACTGTAATTTGAGTAGCAATTCCATTCATGGCGTAAATATCACTCAAGTTAACTTGAACAGCTTTATAACCTAAATGCATTAAGGGCACATAAGCTAAATCGAAGTGAATTCCTTCTAACAATAAGTCTGTAGATATTAACACTTGGTCTTTAAAACCCAATACTGCTGCATCATCACCAACACCTTTTACGCTGGTTTCATGTTGTATTTTAAAGTTGGTTGTTAAGTGTTTTATCAACCCAAATTCACCTAAATCTGATATCGCTGTGCGTTCTTTATTCTCAAACATTCCTATTTTTTTAAAGTTTATTACTTTGTCAATTTTTTAGATATGTTGCTATTAAATTGACAAAGTTTTATTATCAACTTTGACAAAGCATTTGCTTGATGCTTAAAGCTTTGTCAAAGTAATTACAATCCCAAACTTGCTGAAATTTCTAACATTCTTTCTATTGGTTTACGAGCTTCTACAATAATATTTTCAGGTACAGTAACCTCTGGTAAATCATTTTTTAAACACAAATACAATTTCTCTAATGTGTTTCTTTTCATATACGGGCAGTCATTACAAGCACAACTATTGTTTGGCGGTGCTGGAATAAATGTTTTCGTTGGACAAGCTTTTTCCATCTGGTGGATAATTCCACTTTCTGTTGCTACAATAAATTCTTCAGCAGGATTATTGATGGCATATTTTAACAAACCAGTAGTAGAACCAATATAATCGGCCATTGCCAAAACAGCTTCTTCACATTCTGGATGTGCAATAAACTTAGCATTCGGATGGCGTTCTTTCAGCTTGGTGATCTTCTCTCTAGAAAATATTTCGTGAACCATACAGGCACCATTCCACAACACTAAATCTCTTCCTGTTTTTTTAGCCACCCATGCACCTAAATTTTTATCAGGACCAAAAATAATCTTCTGTTCTTTTGGTAAACTTTCCACAATTTGTACCGCATTTGTTGATGTACAAACAATATCACTTAAAGCCTTTAATTCAGCTGTACAATTCACATAAGTAATCACCAAATGGTCTGGATATTTTTCCTTAAACTTTTTAAACAGGTGAGGTGGACAACTATCAGCCAAGGAACATCCAGCTTTTAAATCAGGTAGTAAAACTGTTTTTTCTGGTGATAAAATCTTAGCAGTTTCTGCCATAAAATGCACTCCAGCAAAAACAATAATATCCGCATCGGTTTTAGCAGCTTCTTGAGATAAGCCTAAACTGTCTCCAATATAATCAGCAATATCTTGTATATCAGGCTCTTGATAATAGTGAGCCAATATCACTGCATTTTTCTCTTTCTTTAATTTTTCAATTTCATCAAATAAATCTAGGGTAGGGTCAATGGCTTCATCGACAAAACCTTTTTTATTTAATTCTTCTAAAACATCAATCATCATTTTCTTTTTAGTGGCATCTAACTTTTGTAAAGATACCGTGTTTCAACACTACAATAGATTCTAATTATTTTATATAAAGAAGAATCTTATTACTTATTAAGGTGTTGGTACTGTGAGTAAGTTCTTAATTTAAATTCTGTGAAATGACTTATCACATACTTACCAACAATTAACATTCATTTTTATTACAAACTTATGCTGATTTACAACGTTATACTAATTCACTAAAAAACTTATCAATACCTAAATGTGTATTGTTAGTTGTGGTGTAAAAAGTTAATAAACTATGCAAAGTTGCTTAAAAATAATGTAAAAGATTGTGTCAAATTACCTTTTTACCTTAGCTTTAAACATTCAAAAATAGTTGTTCGTTTTATTTAGACATTCTGTTAACACTATTTAAGATGTTCTTAACAAGTTTGTGATTTACGTTAATTTAATGAGGAAAGTCGATTTTTTAGTCATAGGTTCTGGTATTGCAGGTTTAAGTTTTGCTTTAAAGGCTGCTAAGCACGGAAAAGTGTTAATTGTTACCAAATCCAACGAAGACGAATCAAATACAAAATATGCACAAGGTGGAGTTGCTGTTGTGGTAGACAAGTCTGATTCTTTCGAGAAACATATAGAAGATACCTTAATCGCTGGCGATGGATTATGTGATGAAAAAATTGTGGAAATCGTAGTAAAAGAAGGGCCCGAAAGAATACAAGAGATTATAGACTACGGGATTAACTTTGATAAGAACACTGCAGGAGTTTTCGATTTAGCTAAGGAAGGTGGTCATTCTGAACATCGAGTTTTGCATTATAAAGACATTACTGGATACGAAATTGAGCGTATTTTATTAGAGCAGATTCATCAAAACGAGAACATAGAGATATTAACACATTACTTTTGCTTGGAGTTAATTACCCAACATCACCTTGGCGAACATGTTGATAAGAGTAGTGAAGATATCAACTGTTATGGTATATATGCCTTTAACACAGAGCTTAACGATGTGGAGAAAATCTTGGCAAGCGTTACAGTTATGGCAAGTGGCGGTGCTGGTCACGTCTATTCTAACACTACAAATCCGGTTATTGCCACAGGCGATGGAATGGCAATGGTGTATAGAGCGAAAGGAAAAATAAGGAATATGGAGTTTATTCAGTTCCATCCAACAGCTTTATATAACCCTGGAGAGTACCCTTCTTTTTTAATTTCTGAAGCTGTTAGAGGTTTTGGAGGTGTGTTAAGAAGGAGGAATGGTGAAGAATTTATGTATGAATATGATGAGCGTGGGTCTTTAGCACCTCGTGATATTGTAGCTCGTGCTGTGGATAACGAGATGAAAAAATCAGGAGATGACTTTGTTTATTTGGATATCACGATGAGAAAAAAGGCAGATATTTTAA
>SEDG01000608.1 GCA_004295885.1 Pedobacter sp.
GGTTAATTGGGGAGATGTGGAGTTGGTAAGGCGTTAAAACTGGTTAGGGGTTAGAGGTGGAGTTGGTGATGTTGAGGTGTGAAGGTGGTTAATTGGTTGAATTGGTTAATCGGTTAAGTGGTTAACTGGTTAGGCCAAAACGACAAACGAAAGACGAACAACGGTTAACTGTATGAATTGGTTAATCGGTTAAGTGGTTAACTGGTTAGGCTAAAACGACAAACGAAAGACGAACAACGAACAACGTTGAGTTGTGGAGTTGGTGAGGTGTTGAGTTGCCAACGAGTAAAAACAAAACGTAAAAAGAGACAAAATTGTCATGGTGACCTTGTAATAAACTTAAAAAAGCAAACATAAAACAAAGACGCCAGGGTTTCTAGGAAATCATGGCTTCTGGTTACACTGCCTACCTAAGCGGCGGAGCAAAAACTTAAATATTTAAAAATTAAAACCTAAAATTATGTTTCAGATTAAAAATTTAATACCAGCTCTTGTGATAGTAGTTGGATTAGGCATCTTCTTTGGTGCCAGTGCTTTTAAAGCAAATCAAAAAACCACTACCCTTAAATACCGTTTCACGGGTACAAGTACCGCGGATCTTCACAACATTACTAAGTGGGAAGATGTTTCGGCTGAGCCAACTCCAACCCCTTGTGAAACAGGCACCGAACTACCTTGTTTAGTAGAGTTCCAAAATTCAGAATTCGACAACATTCAGGATTTTATCGATCAAAATGAAGAGGTGAGTGACATGGTCGCAACTAATAGGGTAATAAGCCTAAAAGATTAATCAAACCTAACGTTGATTAAAAAGGCAACACTTCGGTGTTGCCTTTTATTTTTTAATATTGATTCTGTGTTATTCCACTCAGCTCAATCACATCCTCAGGTATTGGCATCGCAAATCTAGCACTCCCGGCGGCTAACACATATTCCTTGCCATTAACAGTCCTCTTTACGCTAATGTTAGCCCCTTCCCTATTTAATCGCTTGATGTCTATCCAGCGTAAGCCTCTCAGCAGTAACTCTTTTCTCCTTTCATTCAAGATAGTGGCCAACAAAGCAGCTTTGTCTGTAATTTTTATGGGTGCAAAGGTTCCAGTTTTATAACGCTTAGCTAACAAGGCGTTTAAATCTGCCAATGCATCCTGTATTTGGTCCGACCTAGCTCTACACTCTGCCCTCGTTATATAAACCTCATCTACGGCCATGCCGCCAAATGGAGAAGCAGAACCATCGTAACTTCCTTTAAATGCATAAGAACCATTACCATTGTTTTTAAAATAGACGGTTTTCCTTAAATCATTGTTGTCATAACCGTTATAGAGCTCTGGCAAAATCTTGCCCCTACTTGGATTAACCACAGACAAAACAGTTATTTTACTAGCTGCCAATACCTCTGCATTAAACACGGGTATTGGATAGGTTGCACCTGCCGTTAGGGTATTAAAGTCTATTAAATCTGACTTAAGCATAAGGCATGAATCAGCATATTTTGCACTTGCTTCATAATTACCCATCAATAACATTGTTCTGGCCATTAAGCCATAAGCAGCTGGTTTTGATGGCCTGACTACATGCAAGGCCTTATCTGGCAAAAGCGAAATCGCCCTCCGAAGATCTGCGACCACTTGTGCATAACCCGCAGCCACTGTGCTACGAGTGGTTTTCTCGTTAAAATTGGTATTCAGCTTTAAGGGGATGCCTAAATCGGTGCTGGCAGTTGGTCCGTAGGCGGGTGCCCAGTTGCCAAGGGCTGCAAGAAATGACTTGGCCCTGTAGTAATAACCCTGCCCACTCACGTCTTTCCATGCTTTTGCATTTTCTTGCGTGA
>SEDG01000081.1 GCA_004295885.1 Pedobacter sp.
AAGACAGGGAAAATTGTAACTGAGCAAAATGCAGCGCAATGGAATGGTAAAGAAATAGATGGCGGTGCGGCCACTGCATTGGGTTTAACACTTAATCCTAATAAAACTTTGTCTAAATTAACCTTAACAACATTGTGTAATGATGTGGTTATAGGGCTTATGGGAATTAGTTTACAACGATAAAATGCAAGTGATTGAGTACAGGTGCTTTAAGTTTTTAGTTTGGAAATTGTTTCTGAGTTTATTTCTTGTCTGTTCCTTTTTCTCTTTAAAAGCCCAACTAAATGCGAGTATAACACACTATGCAACTGCAGATGGACTATCACATGCTGGCGTATTGTGTATGTTAAAGGACAGGGATGGATTTATGTGGTTTGGTACTTTTGATGGTATTAACCGATTTGATGGACACAACTTCGTAACTTATAAAAGTAAACCAGGAGACAACTCTAACTTAAAAAGCAATAAGATTAGAAACATCGTTGAGGATAAACAAGGTTATTTATGGGTAGAAACCTACGATAGTAAAATTTATCGTTTCGATAAAAAAACAGAACAATTTACTCCTGTGTCTGAAGGGAAATTTAAAAATCTTTTCAGCGATCAGCTAGTCATTAATAGAATCGTTGCTGACGATAAAAACGGTGTTTGGCTAATGAGCGAGAATCACGGGCTTTTTTATGCTAGCGAAGATGAAGCCAAACAGCCTACTGTAGTTCATTATTCGAAAGGTAAAAATAAAGCTACAGGTCTTTCTGGGAATGTTATCCAGTTTTTTCAAAAAGATAATTTAGGAAACATTTGGATTGGCTCTGAGGGTGGTCTAGATTGCTTACACCGAAATAAAAAGAATGTTTACGAAGTAACTAAATTTAATCAGCAAGATGCGCAACTGCTAACCTCTGTTTCGTTTACAGCCGCAGGTAAGAGTGATAAAAAACTTTATTTTGGTACAGCCAATGGAAAATTGTTGACTTACGATGCAACTAGAAAGACATTTGATGTTAAACAAATAGCGACAAGTACCAGTTTAAATGCCATTTGTTATGCAAGTTCTGGTTTGCTTTATATTTCTACTTCTAATAAAGGCTTGTTAACCTATAACCCGAATACTCTTAGTTTAACGTTTCCCTCGCAAAATACAAACGCTAATTATTTGTCTCTTTATGAAGATAAGTTGGGCCAAATATGGATTGAGCCAACTGAATCGGGTATCGTAAAATACAACCCAAAAACAGGTTTGTTTAAGCAGTTTTTTCAAAAGGTAGACTTGGCCAGTTCATCCAGAGGTTATGAAGTTTTAACTGATGTAAATGGGGTTTTATGGGCAAGAATGAAGGGTGGGGGATTTGGCTATTACAACCCAATAGCAGATGAGATTAATTATTTTTATGACAAACCTGGTTCTGTAGAACAAAAATTTTCGAATATCATTAATAGTTTTTTAAGTGACAATACTGGCGTTCTTTGGTTATGTGCCAGAGATGGGGGGATAAATAAAATTGTATTGCTAAAGGATAAATTCAATTATAGAAAACTCACTAATAATCCACAAGCTCGTGGTGAAAATGAAGTGAGAGCCACAATGAAAGACTCAAAAGACCGATTATGGATTTGTACAAAGGATGGTAAAATCCATGTACTTGAGAAGGGAAAGGAAATTTCGCTATTCAGGTCGCCAATAATAGATCAAATTGGTCTTATTTATACAATTTTAGAAGACAGTAAAGGAAATATTTGGCTCGGTACAAAAGGTAATGGGCTATTTAAAGCCACCCCAGATGATGCCGCCAAGAAGTTCTATTCCTTAAAACACTTTAAAAACAATATAAACGATGTTGCCAGTTTAAGCAACGATATGGTTTATTCTATTATTGAAGACAAAAAAGGACGTATTTGGATTGGAACATTTGGTGGGGGAATAAATCTATTTACTGTTTCTGCCAGGCGCGAAGAATTTAAAAATTACACGAACACTTTTAAAAACTACCCTTTTTCTTGGGCAAAGGTAGTCCGCCATTTAGGTGAGGATGATAACGGACGCATATGGATAGCAACAAGTAATGGACTTTTGATTTTTGACCCTAACAAGGCGGGTAATTCTCAATTTTACGCTTATAGAAAAATTCAGAATGATAAATACAGTCTTGGTAATAATAGTGTTCAGCATATCTATAAAGATAATCATGGCACCATGTGGTTGGCCACTTTTGGTGGAGGTTTAAATAGAGCGATAGTTGATAAAAAAGATGTAAACAGAATTGCTTTCGAAGCCTTTACGATTGAAAATGGATTGTCGAACGATGTTGTGTTAAGCATAACTGGAGATAAACAGCATAATTTATGGGTAGCAACAGAAAGTGGACTCTCTAGATTTAATCCTGCTCAAAAAAGCTTCAAAAATTTTGATGCTTTTGATGGTTTGTCAAAAGGCGGTTTTTCTGAATCTGCTGCTTTTACAGCGAAAGATGGATTAGTGTATTTCGGCTGTATTGACGGCTATATTTCCTTTAATCCGCTTGCCATTAGCGAGAAGAGAGGATTAGCTCAAATGGCGTTAACCCGTATTCAATTATATTACAAAGATATTTTGCCAGGTGCTGAGGGATCTCCTCTGAAGGAATCTATCAATGAAACATCGTCTCTTGTATTAAATTATGATCAAAACGTAATCAGTTTAGATTATGCAGTGTTAGATTATCGCTCTGCAAATAAAATAAATTATGCTTACAAGTTAGATGGTTTTGATAAAAGCTGGCACATCGTTAACGATCAACGAAAAGCTACTTACACTAATATTCCGCCTGGAGAATATACTTTTAGGGTTAGAGCAGTTAACCATGATCTTTTTAGTAAAGTACCCGAAAAAAGCCTTAAAATAAAGGTGAAGCCACCATTTTATCGTACTACTTTAGCCTACCTTTTATATTTTGTGTTAGCAATTTTAGCCATAATTATGGCAAGGCGGATAATTATTACCATGATTAGGCTGAGGAATAAAGTGTTGGTAGAACAAAAATTAACTGAAGTGAAACTTTCTTTTTTCACTAATATATCTCATGAACTAAGAACACCTTTAACACTAATTGTAAGTCCACTCGAAGAAATATCGAAAAACGAAGAGCTATCCACAAAGGGAATAGAATATCTTAAAATTGTAAACAGAAATACAAATCGGATGATAAGATTCATCAATCAATTGCTCGATTTCAGGAAAATACAAAGTGGAAAAGTACAAATGTCGGTAACGCGGGTTGATATTTTGGCTCTTGCTAAATCTATTGGATCTTATTTTACAGCGACGGCAAGTGAAAAAAATATTTCCTTTAATATTTTATCCAATAATGAGCAGGTGTTTGCTTGGGTTGATGAGGAGAAGATAGATATCATCATTTATAATTTATTGTCTAATGCCTTTAAATTTACGCCGGCGAACAAAGAAATTACCATAACGGTCAATTACGTTGACGGGTCTGAAGATGTTGAAGTTAAGGTGACTGACCGAGGGCAGGGTGTGCCAATCGATAAACTGGAGGAGATTTTTGAAATTTATTATGAAGGAACTCCTTCGGGTGAAGGTCACTTAAAAGGAACTGGCATTGGTTTACCTTTGGCCAGAGGTTTGGCGCTAAATCACAATGGAAAACTTTGGGCTCAAAATAACGCAATGGAAGGAATGACATTTACCTTGTTTCTAAAAGGTGGTTTATCTCATTTCGACCCATCGTCTGTAAATAATTCTCCTAAAGTAGGGCTTATTGATCAAGCGGAAATTCCTCAATTTGTTGATAACCAAGCTATAGTTAAAGAAAAAATTACTACCGCTAACGGTCCACAGTTACTTATTGTTGAGGATAACCCAGACCTAAGAGGTTTCTTAGAAATAAAATTAAACGGACTTTACAGGGTGGTGAGCGCTAATGATGGGGTAGAAGGTTTGGCATTAGCTAAAGCTTTATTACCAGATTTAATAATTAGTGATGTGATGATGCCACGTATGGATGGTATCCAAATGCTTGATCATTTGAGAAATGACGAAGCAACAAGCCATATTCCAGTGATCATGCTGACGGCTAAATCTTCTATCGAAAGCCAAATAGAAGGATTAAAGTATGGGGCAGATATTTACCTCACAAAGCCTTTTCACACAGACTTTTTACTGGCATCGATCAATAACCTTATCACCTCAAGAAAAAAGATTGTTGAGCGCTTGGTTGAAGGACAGGAAAAACGAATACTGAACCTAGAACCAAGTGAAATAATCATCACTTCTAAAGATGAGGCATTTTTAAAACAAGTAATTCAGATTGTAGAAGAAGGGATGAAAGACCCAGACTATAACATCGATGATGTGGCTGCTGCAATAGGAATGGGAAGGTCTACCTTCTATAAAAAACTCAAAAGCCTTTCGTCGCTTAGCCCTGTAGAGTTTGTAAGGGATATGCGATTAAAGCGTAGTCGCCAATTACTGGATAGCGGATCTTATACCGTTTCAGAAGCTGGCTACCAATCTGGATTTAATAGTCTGCCTTATTTTAGTACTTGCTTTAAAGAAAAATATAAAGTATCGCCATCGGCATATCTAAAAGAAGTTAAATCTTCTGAATAGAAAGTCCAATATGCTCCTAATTATCTCTGAATCTGTCTTTTTTTTCTCAATTTTTGAAAGCATTTAACCAATTATTGAAAGTGATTTATCTGCTTTAGAGATAGATTTGTCTAAACAAAAAACCAAACTATAAACCAATTGAGTAAGCGTAAGAGAATTTTTCTCTGTCGG
Organism: Pedobacter sp.; assembly: GCA_004295885.1. GTDB lineage: Bacteria > Bacteroidota > Bacteroidia > Sphingobacteriales > Sphingobacteriaceae > Pedobacter. Next base: position 4,781 of record SEDG01000081.1, read on the forward strand.
CTATTCAATAAATACTAACCAAAGTATGAACAGACTGTTTACTGGTTCTTGTTGTATTCTCTTGTTTTTAGGAATACTAACTGGATGCCAAAAGAAAGAATTTGATTCCTTTTATGAACGCCCCGAAGGATTGGGTGCTCCAATTTATCAACAACTAGAAGCTCGGGGAAATTTCAAACACTTAACTGCAGTTATCACTAAAGCAGGTTATAAAGATATTTTGTCTAAAACTGGCTGGTGGACTTTCTTTGCGCCAAACGATGCGGCTTTTGAAATATTCTTTAAAGAGCAAAACATTTCTGGCACTGCAGATATAAGCGATTCCTTGGCAACTTCCATCGTTAAATATGCATTGGTTTATAATGCTTATAGAAAAGACCAGTTAAGTACTTATCAAACAAGCGGAAATACAGATGCGGGAAACAATTTGGCATTCAAAAGAAAAACGGCTTATTACGATTGGGTTCAACAAAAAGGAGATAGTGAGCATAGCAAGGTTATTGCAACAAATAGAAATGTGCAAAGCAGAAGAAGTGGAAGTATTAACGTTAATGTTTCTGCTTATGTAGATGGTGATAACAACAATAAATATATTCCATATTTTACCGAAACATTTACTGCAGGTGGTTTTGGCGCTGGTGATTACAAACAGTTTTATCCAAACTCTACATTTACTGGTTTTAATGTGGCATCTGCAGCTGTAGTTAACAAAGATATTGCTGCAGAAAATGGAATGATCCATGAAGTAGATAGAGTAATACTTCCGTTAAAAAGTTTAGATCAATATATTGCTTCTAATGCAGATTATAGTGAGTTTAGAAATCTGCTGGATTCACTGAAATACTATACTTCAAATGCGTACCAAACCCATAGAAATTTTGTAGCTACAGGCTTTGCTGATTCTGTTTATGTAAAAGGTTATAATGGGCAGCTGGCATTTTCACCAAATAGCGAGAATTATCAAACACCAGGACTAAACGCCTACATCGCTAACGAATCGCAAAAATCTAGCTGGACCATGATGGTGCCAACTAATGATGCCTTTAGAGCTTATAGAAAAAAGATTTTGGCTAAGTATGGTAATTCATTCTTTAAAACAGCACCATCAAGTGTGGTTATCGATTTTATTAACTCGCACATGTGGCCAACCACTTTATGGCCTAGCAAATTTACAGAAGGACAGAATTATCAGCTGGAAACTACCACATTAAATATTTCTAACGCAGTTGATAAAAAACTGTTGAGTAATGGAATTTTCTATGGGGTTAATCAAGCTCAGTATGCCAACGTATTTAGAACCGTTTATGGCGTTCCTTATCTGGATCCAGCTACAAGTTTAACATTATTAGGTTATGCAGACGGCGGAACAGGAATTAAAGTTTACACCACCCAACCAAACGTTAGACAAACACTTTTGGTAATGCCAGATGCAGTACTAACAGCGGCTGGCTATCGATATAATGAGTCTAGTGCAAGTAATACTGCTACCGCTTGGGGATACAGAACCTCGCCAACTGGTAGTTATTCTCACAATACAATCTACAAGGATAACATTTTTAGACTCTTGAAATCAGGCGTATTAATTACACCAACAGCCGAGTTAACCAGTTTTGCTGGCACTGGCATTTTAGAATCGCAAAGCGGAGATTATATCAAATACAACAATGGTAAGATACAAACCAGTGGAACAGTAGATTCTGGGGTCGATATTAACATTACAAAAACAGACAACACCTCGGTTAACGGGATAGTTTATTACGTAGATGCTATTTTATCTTTTACTGATAAAAATGTAGGTCAGCATATAGAAAATCTATCAGTTTCATCTCCTATCAATTTTGGTTCATTTTATTGGTATGTGCTTAATTCATCTATCTATAACAAAACCACTAAGGCAATATCGGGTGTAAACACGGGTATAGATAATAAATACACGATTTTCATTCCAGATAATGCAGCTATTAGTCAAGCAATTAAAGATGGGTTATTACCAGGCAACAAAACTACAGGAGCTTTGCCAACTGCAGCGCCAACGAGTGAAGCTGATAAAGATTTAGTTCGTCGCTTTATTTTGTATCATATCATCAACGGCGAATCTGTAGCTACTGACGGCAAAAAATCAGATAACTACCTAACGTTATTACAGACTGAAACAGGAGATAATACATTGTTAACCGTTGTAAATCAACCTAATAATGTTGTGGTAACTGATAGAATGGGGCGGGCTTCGGTTTTAAAAATAGCTTTTAGCAACCAATTGTCTAACCGCACAATTATCCACTCTATTGGTAACTATCTCAAATACAAATAATAAAATTAGCTAGGCTTAGTATATATGAAAAGAAATATATGTATCACGTTTTGTGTTTCGATCCTTCTTATTTTTAATTTGGGTTATACAGAATTACTTTACGCACAACAAGTGGTTACCATTCGTGGAAAGGTAATCGATAAAAAAGATAAATCAGGAATAATTGGCGCCTCGGTAATTGAGGTAGATCAAAATAAAAGAACCGTAACAGGTGTTAGTACAGACATTAATGGTAATTATGCCATTAGGGTTTCAAATACATCGCATCAAATTGTAGTTTCCTACATCGGTTATAAGACTTTCCAAGCTGGCGTTGTAGGATCAAGGACACAAATAGACGTTACCTTAGAAAGTAGCGCCAATGAACTAAATGAAGTTGTTTTAACCGCCAGAAAAACGATTAATAACGGTACGGGTTTAAATATAACAGAGCGAAATTCAACCATTGCCTCTTCTACCATTAGTGCAAAGGCTTTAGAAGAGTTAGCCGTTACTTCAATAGATCAAGCTTTGGCTGGCCGTTTATCTGGGGTAGATTTTGGTACAACCTCTGGCGATCCAGGAGCTGGGATGTCTATTCGTATTCGCGGAACATCATCTATAAATGGTTCAGCGCAACCACTTATCGTTTTAGATGGTATGCCTTATGAAACAGAAATTCCAGCAGATTTTAATTTTGGCACAGCCGATGAACAAGGTTATGCACAACTGTTAAATATTGCGCCTTCAGACATTAAGGACATCACCGTTCTTAAGGATGCTGCATCGACTGCGGTATGGGGTTCAAGAGCTGCAAATGGAGTTTTGTTAATTAATACCAAACGTGGTGATAAAGGCAAACCAATCATCGCTTATAATTTCAAAGGGTCGATGGCTACGCAGCCAAACCCAATTCCCTTTTTAACTGGTGATCAATATTCGATGCTAATTCCAGAAGCCGTGATGAATGCAACTGGATTGCCACTTGATTTCTTAGGAAATAACGGCCAAAACAAAGCTTTCCAATATGATCCTTCGGATGCTTATTACTATTACAACTACAGTAACAATACAAATTGGGTTGATTTAATTACAAGAACAGGCTACACCCAAGATCATAATGTTTCGGTGAGTGGTGGAGGAGAAAAAGCTAGATATTATGCTTCAGTAGGTTACTTAAACCAGACTGGTACAACAATAGGGACAGATTTAAATAGAATTACTACAAAAATCAACCTCGATTATATTGTATCGAGTAAGATGAGGTTTAAAACAGATTTAACTTACACTCATGTAGATAACAACCTAAATTATAGTGGTTCTTTAAGAGGTATTGCTTTTAATAAAATGCCAAATATGTCTGAATATGAGTACGATGAATATGGCAATAAAACGTCTGTATACTTCTCTCCACTTTCAAATATTCAAGGTCAGTATAGTAAAACTTACAATCCGTTAGCGATGGCGATGGAAGGCTCAAGCCAGCTAACTGGAGAGAGAATTACATGGAGATTCTTACAACATGCAGTCTAAAATCAATTTTATTTATAGACCAAGATTAAGCGCAAAACACAACCTCCAATCTTTATTATCTTTCCAAACCAACGATACAAGGTCGGCATCTTATAGCGTAACCACTTCAAATACGGCGTCTTCAGAATTACAAGATCCATCTAATCCGTCTGTAACTAATGGTTCTGGATTAGGTTTAAGTTCTGGTCAGTCGCAATCTCGTAGTGTGGGTGTTTTGTTGCAAGCCCAGTACGAGTTTTTAGATAGATACATCATCAATATGAATGGCCGTGTAGACGGAAATTCGAAGTTTTCACCAGATAATCGTTTTGGATTTTTCCCAGGTATCTCAACCAGATGGAGAATTTCTGGGGAACCGTTTATGAAAAAATTCAAGTTTATAGATGATTTAAGTTTGCGCATGAGTTATGGTGCGAGCGGTAAAGCGCCAGGAAGTAATTATGGTTACTTCAATAATTATTCTCCATTTACTTGGTCTTACGCAGGCAAACAAGCTGTTTATCCTTCTAACATTGAGCTTGCGAAATTAAAATGGGAAACTGTAGTAGGTAAAAACGTTGGTCTTAACCTTTGGTTGTTTAACAGTCGTATCAGAATAGACATGGAGGTTTATCAAAATACCACCAAAAATATGTTCTATAACGATTTAAGAATTGCTAGTACAACTGGTTACAATGCCATCGATATGAACATTGGTACAATGAATAATGATGGATGGGAGATTGGTATCAACACTACGCCAATTAAAACTAAAAAATGGATTGTAGGGTTCGACTTCAACATCGCTCGTAACATCAACAGTATTAAATCTATTTCAGAATTCTATCCGCGGGAAAGCTCAATTGGATTACCAGCTCAGGGCAGCTATAAATCGTTCTTAATTGAGGGTAATCCATTTGGTTCATACTATGGATTTAGATATAAAGGAGTGTATGTTGATCAAAATTCTACCATTGCAATTGATAAAAAAGGAAAACCCATTATAGGTCCAAACGGACAAACTGTTTACATGAGATACAATTATCCTACGGTTGATTATGTTTTCCAGCCAGGAGACGCCATTTACGAAGATGTAAACTATGATGGCAATATCGACGAAAAAGACATGGTTTATTTAGGTAACAGTGTTCCTAAGTTTACTGGTGGTTTTGGGCCGAGTGTAGTGTTCAACGGAAATTTAAAGGTTCAGGCTTTCTTTAGCTACCGTAGCGGTTTCGATATCGTAAACACAGCTAAAATTAGCAGCACAAATATGTATGGCGTTAATAACCAAAGTACTGCCGTTTTAAGGCGCTGGCGCAATCCAGGTGATATTACTGATATGCCAAGAGCACTATATGGTGTTGGTTACAATTGGTTAGGTTCTGACAGATACGTAGAAGACGCCTCATTTATCCGTTTAAGTTCAGTTACCGTTCGTTACAATTTAACACCAATCATTTTAAGAAGATTTGCGATGAAAAGTGCCAGTATTTATGTAACTGGACAGAATTTATATACCTGGACAAAATACACTGGGCAAGATCCAGATCACTCTTCAAGCGGTAGCAGTAATCCTTTTTCTTATGCAAAAGATGATTCACTTACGCCGCCATCTAAAACATTTACAGTTGGTTTAACCATGGGATTTTAACGCATTTTATATGAAACAGAAATTAAAATATTCAATAATCCTACTCACCATATTTGTAAGTGTGTTTGGAACGTCCTGCAAAAAATGGCTTGATCTACAACCCCAAGACGGATTAACTCGTCAAGAGTATTGGAAAACAAAAGAGCAACTAGATGCTGCGGTAATGGGTTGTTATGCTTCACTTTTAGGAGGAAGCTCGATTCCTTTATCTAAATACCTATTTATTTGGGGCGAATTACGTGGTGATATGGTTGTGCCTGGTTTAGAAATCTCATCTGATGATGACGAGGCAAAACTAAGTGGCTTGTTAAAAGATGAATTTGATATCATGCGTACACAAATTGCATCAACTAATACTTTGGTAAACTGGGAAGCTGTATATAAAACCAT
>SEDG01000609.1 GCA_004295885.1 Pedobacter sp.
ACGATTTTGTTGGTTAATCAGCAAGCAAAAGAAGAAATGGCAAAAGAAAATGAATTTCTATTACAGAATTGGAGTTACTTTAGCTTGAAAGAAAAAATTAGCTATAAAGCTGAGATGGCAGGTATTCAAGTGATTGTAGAATAAAATTAATGAAGTTGTTTGCACAACTGTAGGGTGAGGTACAAATGACGCTCACTGAGTTCAAGATGTTTTTGAACATGCAATAAGAACGTGATTTGTTCATCATAGAACAGTTTTAAGTAATTCTATGTAATTGCTTAAATGTGAATGGTGTTAATTATGAAGTGCATTGGTATTGGTAGGGAATTCATCTATACCTTTTAGATCTTTTATTAATCTCATCAATACCCAAACCATTGGCTGTTACGCTTAACGACCGTTCATTAACTGACAAAAATCAAAATGAATTACTTCTAAGCAGGGCGTGTAAGAGCGGCTGTGCTGAATTATACTTACTCGTTTCTCCATTGCATCTGCTCCGAGAAAGAATGGGGAAGGGGTCGTGTACTGGTCGTGTCGGCGTCGCCACTTGTTCGGGAAGATCCCGATAAAAGGACGACCGTTTCCCGAAGCGTTCCCGAAGGCTTCCCGAAGCAGACTCGACCGCTTCCCGAACAGTTCCCGAAGAAACCTCGAAGCGCACCCGAAGGATTCCCGAAGAAATGATAAATGTAGCGGGTATGAAAAACTTGATGTCTGCTGGTGTCTTATACTGAATTACCCTTACAAAAAACGGATTTTAAACGGTTAAATACTTACGATTATAAAAAGATATACGGATATATCCTTACAATGCTTTTTCATCAAACTGGTATAGCCTTACAGCTGGGTTTGATCACCTCACAATGATGAACTGCCAGCCGACAAGACCATTTATCGATTTCTGGAACTAGTAGAGCGTTTTTTAAAACTGACGGATCAGTTGTGAGTTGAGCGGTTTGCGCAGCTGCAAGTGGACGTAGGTAGGGTAAGGGAAATAAAGCATGTTTGTGTGGTTAATTATTTAATTTACAGCTATTTAAATAATCCGAACAATTTTGTTTATCATTGTCTTATCCCCGGCATAATGTTGTGTCTCCTACCTTTTATAATGGATGTTAAACACTGTATAGAAAGCGGCTTATTGGATAAGTTTGCAAAGAATCAAACAAATGTAGAAGACACCAAGATGATTGAAAATTTGTTGTTGGAAAGTGAAGAATTAGGTGAGGCCCTCGAAGAGATTTTGACACGTTTAGAAAACGAGAATTTCCCGTATGAAAAGCCCATTCTTTAATTACGAAAGGATTTGTGATTCTGCCCTGGGGGCTGAGGTGTATGCAGTTCGCAGCACGTAAAATTCTTTCTATCGCATTAAGACTACTGGTCGCTATCCCGAATCTTCTGGAAGCTGGTAATGATTTGCGTGTTTTGTTAAGAAGCTTGGCAACTCTTCAAAGCCCCACCATACGCAATGAACTTAACTCATGGATTCCTCCGAAGTCGGAATGACAGACAGGGTGGGTTATGGAACTATGCATTCCCCTCTCTTTCAGGAGAGGGGTTAGGGGTGAGGTTTATGCAACTAGTAACGCTTTAAACCCTTCCCTTGCATTACGATTGCCAGTCACTTGTCCCGAATTTACTTCGGGAAGCTGGCAATGACGCCATAATTTAGCGAGAAAGTCTTCACCACACAACCTCCACACCGGCTCTGAGCCAGCTAAGAACCAGAACCACACAACAACCACACAAGGATCACACATAAACGACACATACTTGACACATCAACCACACATACTTGACACATAAAAACGGCTGTCGTTTTTCGCTT
>SEDG01000082.1 GCA_004295885.1 Pedobacter sp.
ACCTCTTTAATGATTAGACGATAAATAATGAAAATAAGTTGCAAGGAGTTTGAATTAGAATTAAAACATCCATTTTCGATTTCTAAATTTACCAGAACAAGCACACCATTATTGCTTTTGAAGCTAAATTACGAAGGTTTTGTGGGTTATGGCGAAGCAAGTATGGTTCCTTATATGGGCGAAAGTCAAGCTACTGCGGCTGCGTTTTTAGCAAAAGTAGATTGGAATAGGTTTCGACATCCGTTTGATTTTGGAGCCATTCATCATTATTTAGATGATATTGAAAAAGGAAATCCAGCAGTAAAAGCGGCAGTAGACATTGCGTTAAATGACATCAATGGCAAAATTTTAAATCAGCCTTGCGCTCTTATTTATGGAGCCGATAAAACTAAAATGCCAATAACATCTTACACTTTAGGTATTGATACTCCCGAAGTTTTAAGAGAAAAAGTAGCTGATGCGAAAGGTTTTAAAGTGCTTAAAATTAAGCTGGGCAGAGATAACGATAAGGAGTTGATACAAACGATACGCAGTGTAAGTGACTTGCCCTTATATGTTGATGCTAACCAGGGTTGGAGCAATAAAAAAGAAGCGATAGATATGTGTTATTGGTTGCACGACCAAGGTGTTTTGTTAATTGAGCAACCGATGGATAAAACCAATCTAGAGGGAAATGCTTGGCTAACACAGAGAAGCCCTATACCGATTATTGCAGATGAAGCCGTACAACGCTTAGCTGATCTAGATAGTTTAAAAGGAGCCTATCACGGGATTAACATTAAATTGATGAAAAGTGCAGGAATGTATGAAGCACATCAAATGATTTTAAAAGCCAGAAGTTTTGGAATGAAAATTTTGATTGGCTGTATGAGCGAAACTTCCATTGCTACATTAGCTGGTGCCGCATTAGCGCCACTTTGCGATTGGGCAGATTTAGATGGACCTTGGCTAACCAAAAACAATCCATTTGATGCACCAGAAATGAAAGATGGGAGGTATGTTTTGAATGATTTGCCAGGCTTGGGATTGACTGGTGGTGATACATTGTTTGGAGATAGTTAATAGTTGATAGACCATAAAATATTACACCAATGCATCTGCCACTAATTGACTAAAGAAATTATTACTTTCAAGTAGTTTTGATGGCGTACCATTGGCAGTGATCATACCATTTTCTATCACATAAATTCTATCTGCAATTTTAGCAGTCTGCATTTTATGGGTAATTAAAACAATGGCCATTTCATTTTTCAGTTGATTTAATAAAGTTAAAATAAATCGTTCTGTGTTTCTATCCATTGCAGCAGTAGCTTCATCTAACAATAACACCTGCGGTTTACGGTATAAAGCTCTAGCTAAAGCCACCAATTGTTTTTGCCCGCCAGAAAGATTTATTCCTTCTTCGCCCACTAAAGTAAAATAACCCTGGGGCATTTCTTCAAAGTATTTGTTAAAACCGTTTGATATACAGAAATCTACAATGGCTAACACTTCTTCTTGTGCGTTTCCTATGGCAATATTTTCTATTAAGGTGCCATTAAACAGCTTAATTTCTTGTGGTACAGTAGCCACAATACTCCGCCAAGTGGGAGTGTATATATTTTCTATTGGGAAATTATTTACCAATATATCCCCTTGTTCTACTTGGTAGAATTTCTCTAAAATTGCCATTGTTGTACTTTTACCGCAACCGCTTTCACCTAAAAAAGCAATCATTTCGCCTTTACTAACTTCAAAACTAATATCTTGTAAGACTGCCTTACGACCAGCAAAGCGGAAAGATATATTTTTAACTTCCAGTTGTTTAAAACTTAAGGATGTTATTACTTGCTCTTCAAATTCTGGTTTAATGGAAGTAAAATCGTACATCCTATCAAATGCGACCTTGGCTTCTTGCAATTGCAGATTTATTTGGCTTAACCTTGCTACAGCAGGAATTAATGTGCTGGCCAAGGAGATAATTGCCATCATTTCTCCAACTTTTAATTGTTTTTGTAACACCATGAATGAGGCTACGCTTATTAACACCAAGCTCAAAACCACACTGATTACATCTGTTGTAACACTAAAACGATTGCCCAGTTTACCCAATGCAAAAGACTGATTTTGCAAGTTGCCATAAACCATATTAATTTTGTTTGTGAACAAATTCTCCTCACTATGTGCTTTAATTACCATAATGCCATTAATGGTGTCTATATAATTACTCTCATTAATGGCGCTAGCCACCATTACTTCTTTCTGGTGTTTTTTAATAGGCTTGGTATAACTTAAAATAACCAACACAACAATAGGTATAAAGGCAAATGTAATTAGCGCAATGGTTAGGGAATAGTTAATGAGAAAAAACGAAGTAGTTAATAAAATGATGATATCTATAAAAACTGAACCAGAAATATAGGCTATGTTTTTTTGAATGCGGGCCGTATCATTCATTCTCGTAATCATGTCTCCAGTTTTGCGAGTATCGAAAAAAGATTTTGGCAAATGAACTAATGCTTTAAAAAAACTGCCAACTATTCTATTGTTAAAATCTTTGCTCTGCAACAACAGAAAATGTTGTCTTATAAAATTTAATCCTACTCTAATTAACAATACCAGAAACAGCAAGATTAAACTGGTAATCAACTTTTGTTGGTTGCCAGACGGCAATATTTTATCTATTAGTTTTTGAGAGAATATAGCTGTAGCTAAGTTTAAAACCGTAGCCAATATGCCCAATACCATTGTAATAGTCAAAATGTTGATGTCATCTTTTATTAAACCCTTAAACCATAGCCATTTTGCATTGTTCTGGTGCTTTTTAAGTTCAAAGCTTTCGCTTGGTTGAAGCTTAAGAAGTGTTTTGCTTTGCCATATTTTATCTAGTTCAGTTTCTTTTGCTTCGATTAATCCCTTTGCAGGATCACAGATAATAAACACATCCAAATAACCATCGTAGCCATAACAAACCATATAATGTTGCCGGTTTCCTTCCATTATAACGTGCAGAATGCAAGGTTCATTTAAGGTTTTGAGATTTGGCATATCGGCTTCAAACGCCTCGGCTCTAAAACCAATTTTATTGGCGCATTGGTACAAGCCTAGCAAGGTAGTGCCGATTATATTGGTACCGCTTAATTCTCGTAATTTTTCTAGCGTATTTGCACCTCCGTAATATTGTATTAAAGAAAGTAAGCAAGCCACACCACAGTCTGATTGGTCTTGCTGTAAGATAAATGTCTTTTTTATTTTGTTTATGGAAAGCATTTTTAGATAGTTTTTTAAGGAAAAATCAGGCAAAAAAGTACTGCCAATTAATTTCAATCGGTTATTAAAACTTAACTAGAAATAAGTTTATAAGTATTTTGTAATGGCTTCTATTTTAGTTTCGCCATGGTATTCTTTTACCAATTGATGCTTTGCATTGTAAATAAAAACTGCTGGTATGTTTGTTTTACCAAACCATTGCTTAAACTCATGCTTAGGATCTTGTAAGAAGGTTATATTGGAATAATTTAGGTGGTATTTTTTTTGAAACTCTTTAATTTCTTTAATGGTATTAAAGCTTACCATTACAATTTGCGTATTTTTAAACAGCGTTATGTTTTCCTCTATTTCTTTAGCCTCGTATTGGCAATACTCACAATCGGCATTAAAATAGATAATGCAAACGGGCTTACCCTTAGTTACGAACTTATTGCTAGTGTTAGCACTATCTAAATTGTAAAAAGTAAAATTGGGTAAGGTTTGTTTGGTTGCGGCGACACTAGCATTGTGCTTTCTGGTTTTAGCAATTTTATAAACCATAAAGCCAGTAAAGCTGACCAAAATTATAACCAAGCCAGTTAAAAATATAATCCGTTTATTCATTTAAGCTTGGGGGTTTAATTAAGTGTAACAAACATTACCAATACTACCCATATAAATAATGCTGGAACATAACTGCTAAGAACCAGATTTAAGCCTTTTTCGAAACTTTTAGCACCAAACTGATATACCCAAAAAGCAAGTGAAAAGATATATAATAGTTCAAATACATTTAAAGTCTGCAAAGGATAAAACCACAATAACCCTAGGGTGTTAGCATCAAATATGCTGATGATAGAAAGAGGACTAAATAGTTGTATATCTTGTAAAACATATTCCTCTTGCACTATCAGAAACCAAAACACTTTAATTAACATAGGTATGATAAAAACTACATCAGCTAACAATGCTATCTTAAACGCCTCGTTAAATTTTAATTTAAGATCAAAAAACATTGAGCCAGCTAAAAGGCAACAAGCCACTAAAAAGAATTTCAAAGCATAAATGAGTGGCAAAATAGAGTAGGCGATCCATGCCCATTTCGTCTGTCCATCAATCATTTCTTCAATACTGTCGTAGCTTAACTGTTCAGCATAACTGTTATACAATACATTATCGGTTAATAACAATGACTGCATTAAATAAGTAATTGCCGCTAAAAAAAAGCAATAGAATATAAAGAGCCCAACCGTATTATAGGCTTGTAATTGTTTCAACATATACCTTGTACTTTCAATTTGATGAGAAATTTATTTTTCTTTTGATTTATCTAAGAATTTTTTTGATAGATAAATAAAAATAATAGCTATTGTATAAGCTGAAACTATTAATAGCTTATTATGTACTACTGTTCTATCAAGGCTAAAATAAATCAAGGAAAAGCCTATTAATGTAACTAATCCTAGTATAAGGAATGTAAAAAATAACACTTTATATTTGTTCATTTCACTTACTGTTTTAAAGTTTTAAACAATTAAGAAACTTAATGAGGCAGGGTCTACTGCCTCATCGTTTAAAATAATTCGCAGCCTATTGTTGCGCCAATCCCTGTTGCACCAATTAACTTAGATGTAATTCCGCCTGTAAAAAAACCTGCAATACCTGTAGAAATTGAAAGTCCAAAACAAAACCCATCCTTAAATTCTCCCCACTTATCTCGTGACCCACCGTTAATATCGGCGATTTGATTTAATTCTAATTTTTTCATAATTGTTATATTTTTTAATTTTCCATTGCACAAATTAATCCAGTGGTAGCACCAAAATAAGCAGATAGCCCAGCGCCCACTGCAAAACCTAACCCTCCTGTTGCAATTCCAATTGCTCCAAAAACGATAGCTCCTGCGACCAAGGCACCAGAGGCATGGCATGTTGTTACATTTCCTCCCTCGATCGCCTCCATTTCTTTTAAATTTAATGTTTTCATTTTGTTTTAAATTAGATTAAAAATTTACGTTAATTATAACATTGTTTCTGCAGAACGTTGTTAACACTAAAGTAGAGCAGTATTTTTGATGCTACAACAACCAGAGGTTATAATTTTATTTATACTTTAGTAAGTCCTATAAAAACTATGTTTCCAAGCTTTGCAGTAATGCCTTTCACATATACTATTTGCGCATTGGTAATACTAATGAGCATAATAGGTTTTTATCATAAACCCTTTTATCAATTTTTTATTTATCATCCTTACGAGGTATTTAGAGGCAACCGGATTCATACTGTTTTTACTTCTGCATTTGTACATAAAAACTGGTGGCACCTGACATTTAACATCTATATATTTTATGGTGTTAACCGAGATATAGAATACATTATACTAGAAGATGATTATAATAAGCTATGGATCACAATAATTTCCTTGGCAATTGTTGTTTTAGGCATTGTACTGCCCAATATTATAGATGGACAGAAAGAAAAGAAAAATGTTGCCTTTGTGAGTGGCGGATTCTCCGGGGCAACATTCTGTAGCCTAGGATTTTCTGGTTTTTATCTCCCATTGGATCGGTCGAGTAAAACGTATACACTTCTCCCTTTTTTACATTATGCCTACGAATTTGCACTGACAGTATTTCTTGTAATCTTTTTACTTTCCTTAATTTTTAGCAAATCTAAAACCAATCACAAATTACATCTATATGCACTTGTAATTGGTTTTCTAATAGCTATTATAATAAGGCCTACTATAATTCTAGAAATTATAGGTAACTTAAAGACGAGATTTAATTAAAACCAGCTGCTCACTATCCCGGCGAGCCCAGTTATTGCACTTCCTACAGTGTTAACTGCACTGTCAAAGAAGCTCCTTTCTTTTTTAGCATCTACACTTCCGCCATTAACGTTTATCATTTCAGTTATACTTAGGTTTCTCATTTTCAATTATTTTTAAGGTTTCGCTTAATTATTTAAGCTTGGGTCAAAAATGATATCTCGTTGAAAATCAGACAAAAACGTGAGGTTGTTTTGTATAACTTGTAGTTGTTGTTTAAATGCATTATTTTGCAGGTAACATCATTGTTATGAAAAGAGTTGGAGAAACAATAAGGGATATTAGAGAATCTAAAAAAATATCTCAGTATGCAGTTGCATACTCTATGGGGATATCACAAGCGGCGTATTCTAAAATTGAGCGGGGAGAAACAGAGGCAAAAGCTAGCCATCTTTATTTAATTGCAGGTATATTAAAGGTGTCTGTTTACGACCTTTTACCTCCTTCGCTTGCAAATAGTGCAATAGATGGCCAAGAATATCTATTGAAACCATTAGTAGTAAGATTAAAACAGTACTGGTATGGTATCATTGCCAGAAGGCGCATGAGAAAATATAGAACCGATTAGCTTAATTAAACAGACTATGTACCCGAATAAGAATGTTTATTATAAATAGATGGTTAACAAAAAATAATCCGTTTGATGCGCCCCAAATGAAAGACGGGCGATATATTTTAAACGGTTTGCCAGGTTTGGGATTGACTGGTGGCGAGGGGTTGTTTGGACAAGAGAAATAGGTTGATGGTCAATAGACGATGGTCCATTGACTATCTACCATCATCCTCTACTTCTTCAAATCTTTATTTACGCTTTTAAGCAATTGCACTTTCACATACACAAACGCCACAAAAGTTGCTGCAAAAAATGCAACAACCAGTGGGCTTTTATTGCTGTATGCCCATCCCATTCCGAAAATAGAAAAGATGATACCTACATTAAAAAGTACATTTAATATTATTTTTTTGCGCATTAGTAAACTGGCATATTTGGATCAAAAGCTTCTTGCCAAGCTAAAATACCACCTTTTAAATTGTACAAGTTATCAAAACCATGCATTTGTTCTAACTGCATAATTGCAGCAGCACTTCTTTTACCACTACGGCATTGTACAATTACTGGTTTATCTGTCGCGATTTTTTCAGTTTCAATTAAAATGCCACCTAATGGAATATTTAGTCCATCTAAGTTAGAGGTTTCGTATTCGAAGGTCTCTCTAACATCAATCAATTGAAAATCTTCTTTATTATCTATTTTTTGCTTTAACTCTTGTACTGAAATCTCTTTCATGATTTTATATTTTTTCAAATATACAAAAACCAGTTTTACGGGCAACGAGCAAAAATAGTTTAAAAGTAAAAATGTTAGCCGCAAATTAATACAAAGTTTTAGCCGATAAAAAATCTGTGATCTGTAGCAATCATAAAACAAAAAATCCCGATTAAATAAATAATCGGGATTAACTGTATTGAGCGTTTATTCTAATTATTTCGATTTATTTGTCGCCATTGCTTTGTTTGTAGCAATTAGGTTCTGAGTCATTTTAGCGTTATAAGAAATCTCTTGTTTTAAAGCCACGAAAGCATTTTTTATATAAGCCATAGATTTTAGGGCTTTCATTGCTTTCATCACACCTGCACTTTTAATCTCTCCTGGCATGGTTAACAATTCTTTAGAAGATTTCACTAACTCCACACCCATCGTTACAAACATTTTAGACAAGGCAATTAACTGGTCTGGCTGTACTGGAGTAACGTTAGTAGCTGGGTTACCATCCATTGTTTGTCCAGTTACACTTGCATAAAATTGAGGGATAGAACCTCTAGTAGTTTTCATTTGATCTATCAGCTTTGCTGCCATGGTTGTTAAGGCATCTAAACCTCCAATACCAGTTTCTTTTGGTGCTTGCAACTTATCTACCTTAGCTAATTTTTCTAGAAAATCTTCTGATTTTGATAAAGCTAATAAAGTTGCACGTTGAGCTTTCAATTCGTCTAATGAAAGTGTTTTTGAATCTGAAACTTCAGCTGGATTTTCTGTTACGTTTTCGTCTTGTGCATTTGCAGCGAAGCATAATGTCAATGCGAATACTGCTGTTAGTAATAATTTTTTCATGATGTTTATTCTTTGTTTGGGTTATGATTATTTTTTTGATAAATATCAGCACAACAGCAACTTACATCAATACCCTAGTATCGGTATTTTCATCTACCCAACAGTACGGAGATAAAAACATAAACATCCTTCGAGTTAAAAAAAGAGCTATTTTTATTAATCATCCTTATAAAAACCAAGGATGATTAATAGCCATTTTGAATCTTATTTTGAATGAAAATTTAGAAAATTGTCTCTTTCTCAACTTCAAAATATTTATGGATGATTTAAAGTCGAATTTATTAGCTGTTTTTTTGTAACAAGTTGCCTTTAAAAGCGTTTAATACTAAATCTTGATTAATTTGCTGCAATTATGAATGGCATCTCTCGTTTCTTTTGGTTCTGCTCTGGAGCT
>SEDG01000610.1 GCA_004295885.1 Pedobacter sp.
GTATCTGCCAAAACAAGGCCTGTAGTAGATGGCTATGTTAGTGCTGGCTTAATCGGTGTATTCATTTCTATATTTTTATATGGATTTGTCACGCAATGGATCTGCAACAAGGCGGAAGAGTGGTTCGGGGGTTATGAACTAGGCTGCATTGTTATATTTAATGCAATTTTTCAGCAGTTATGGCGGGGCAATAATTTTGAGTTTTTAGTAAATAACATTGTTTATGGTTACGTAGCCATGTATCTTGTTTTCTGGATACTGAAGAGGTCTAATACGATTACGGAATTGGCGGTTTATGAGTTGAGCAGTGAAGGTGGGGAGTTGGATAGTTGGTGAGTTGTGAAGGGGTTAGATGGTTAGGGTTTAGAGGTTAGTTGGGAAGATGGATAGTTGGGAAGATGGTTAGTTGAGAAGTTGTTAAGGATGAGACAGCAAAGAACAAAGAGACAGAAGAAAGAAAGATACTTATGGGCCTGCAAACGCATTAAGATGCCCAGTCGAGCTGAGCATGACGCACTATAAAATTATACACATTACTGCTGCTTATAAACCTGCCTTTATCTATGGGGGGCCAACCATGTCTGTGGCGAAGTTGTGTGAGGCGCTTGTCGTCCATCGTTTTTCGTCCATCGTCCATCGTTCAACGAACAACGAACAACGAACAACTGACAAGCGCTTAGCGGTTGAAGTTTTAACGACGACTGCAAATGGCAAAACAGAGTTAGCTGTTGTGCCTGGAGAGAGTCAGCTAGTGAATGGTGTTAGGGTTACTTATTTTAAGAGACTGACTAAAGATCATACTCATTTTTCGCCGGGGTTGCTAAGAGGGCTAAGAAGGGAAATTCTTCGCTTAAAAAAAAACCCTCCCCCTACCCCCTCCAAAGGAGGACATACTCTCGTCATACACATTCATGCTTGGTGGAATTTAGTTTCGATATTGAGTTGCTGGGTAGCGAAATGGTATAATGTACCAGTGGTTTTATCGCCTAGAGGTATGCTTACTGAATATACCTTAGCCAATAGAAATGTTGGGTTTAAATCAATCATTCATTGGTTGATAGGTAAAAGATTGCTAAGATATTGCCATATCCACGCCACGAGTGAAAAAGAAAAAGAAGATATTTTAAAGTTTATTAAACCTAGGAGTGTTACTGTAATTCCTAATTTAGTTGAATTGTCTGATGGTATTATAAAGCACCCTGTACTCCCCTCTCTTCAAGGAGAGGGGTCGGGGGTGAGGTCAAAACACGAAAGCTCAACTCAACAACTACCCAACTTAACAACTCAACCAACTTTCAAACTTATCTTTCTTTCTCGCATTGAGGAAAAAAAAGGATTGGAATTGCTATTTGAGGCTTTGGCAAGACTGGATGTTGATTGGAGTTTGACGATTGCAGGGAGTGGGGATAAAAGTTATGTGGAAAGGTTAGTGGTTATGGTTGAGGGGTTAGGGATTAGCGCAAGGATTAATTGGGTTGGACAGGTTAGAAATGAAGATAAGTTTGAGCTTTTGGCAGAACATAATTTAATGGTGCTCACTTCGTATAATGAAAACTTCGCTAATGTGGTGATCGAAAGTTTGAGTGTTGGCACGCCGGTTTTACTATCTAATGAAGTAGGTTTAGCCGACTATGTAATAGAAAAAGATTTAGGTTGGGTAACTACTTTAGAAACAGAAAGCATTAAAAAAGCCTTGACCAAAGCTTATTTAGATGTTGATCATAGGGAAAAGATGAAATTGCAAGCACCACAGTTGATTAGAGAAGATTTTAATGATGAGGTTTTAATGAAAAAGTATGTTGGGCTTTATGAGGAAGTTTATTTAAATGGCTGACGAAACCTTAGCTATTGCTGAAAAGTTTAAGGCTGAGGTTAAGGTTAATCCGTTTATCAATCACCCGAAACAATGGGACTTTGCATTAAAGAACTTTGATATCCAAACACCTTGGGTTATTGGTTTGGATGCAGATCAGATTGTAACACCTGAGCTTTTTTTGCAATTGCAAAATTTTAGGGATGCTGACTTTCAAAACGTAAATGGCATTTACTTTAACAGAAAAAATTTCTTTAAGGGAAAGTGGATCAAATATGGAGGTTATTACCCCATATATTTATTAAAGATGTTCAGGACAAGCGTAGGCTACTCTGATTTAAATGAAAACATGGATCATCGGTTTATTGTAACTGGTAACACCATCATTTGGAAAAACGGTCATATCCTAGAAGAAAATTTAAAGGAAAATAACATCAGTTTCTGGATTGATAAACACAATAGATATAGCGATTTAATTGCTGAGGAAGAGATTGAAAGATTGAACAACTTGCGTACGCAAAGCAA
Source organism: Pedobacter sp. (assembly GCA_004295885.1). Lineage (GTDB taxonomy): Bacteria > Bacteroidota > Bacteroidia > Sphingobacteriales > Sphingobacteriaceae > Pedobacter. The sequence continues at coordinate 2,339 of SEDG01000610.1, forward strand.
TAAAGCCAATTTTTGGGGAAACCCTGATGAGCGAAATGCTTGGTTCATTAACAACCAAAATGAATCAAACTGAAGAAAACAAAAAAAAGGCAAATAGGGCAGCCATTCTTTTCGTAGTTAAGCTCCTATTCTTCTACTTCTTATTTAGTCAAGGTAACATTTTCATGAATAGTGTGGTTAGTGAAGGTGGGCGGTTCTACAACGCTTTTATTGCTAATCACCTAAATTATATCCAAGGGCTAAAAACTGCATTGATCGTTCCTGCCGTTTGGATCATTAAGTTATTTGGCTTTTACGCTATTCACAATGAAATGGACGTGATGGTAGTAGATGGACCTTTATTGAGGGTTAATTACGATTGTTTAGGCATTGGCGTGATGTGCTTTTTGGTTGCTTTTGTCATCGCTTTTCCAGCGAAATTAAGGGCTAAATATAAGTTATTGGTTACAGGCATACTGATAATTTACATCCTTAATGTATTGCGCATTGCTGGCTTAGGCGTACTATTAGGTTTCTTTAAATCTCAACGCAATAATTTTACCTATCATCATGAGATCTTCAACATCATCGTTTACATCTGTATTTTTGTGATGCTTTATTTGTGGATAAAGAGGAATACTGGTGAGAAGGGG
>SEDG01000611.1 GCA_004295885.1 Pedobacter sp.
GCAAAAGAAGAACCTTCTGGCGTACTTAAATTCATATTAATTGCACTTCTATCATCGTATGGTGCAGTTTCTTTTGGTAATAAATTCCAAAATAGAGCAATTAACCCAATACATATAATGATGATTGGAGCGGCTATCCATCTTCTGCTTAAGAATTTCTCTAGGTTATCTTTATAAGCGTCATTCAGTTTAACAAAATAAGGTTCCGTAAAATTGTAGAACTTAGATGGTTTATGACCACCTTTTTTCATCAAGTAAGCATTTAGCATTGGTGTTAATGTCAACGAAACGAAGGCGGAAATTAATACTGCCGCACCAATAACCACCCCAAACTCTCGAAAGAGCCGCCCAACAAATCCTTGTAAGAAAATTACAGGTAAAAACACTGCAGCAAGTGTAATTGAAATAGAAATTACTGCAAAGAATATCTCATTAGAACCTTTTATGGCAGCTTCGATTGGCGAATAACCTTCCTCTACTTTTTTAAAGATGTTCTCCGTTACCACGATACCATCATCTACCACTAAACCCGTTGCTAAAACAATGGCAAGTAGGGTAAGTACATTAATGGAATATCCAAATATGTACATGATGAAAAATGTAGCAATTAAAGAAACAGGAATATCAATTAGTGGTCTAAACGCAATTGCCCAATCCCTAAAAAACAGGTAAATAATTAAAATTACGAGCACCAACGATATCAAGATTGTTTCAGCAACTTCTGTTACAGACCTTTTTATGAATAAAGTACTGTCTAAAGAAACTTTCAGTTTGATATCCGCAGGCATATCAGCCTTTAAATCTTCAAAACGTTTGTAAAATTCCTTGCTAATTTCTAAATAATTAGCTCCAGGTTGCGGAACAATTGCTACTGCTACCATTGGAATGCCTGATTCACGTAACACAGTCTCTTCGTTTTCAGAACCAAGGTCTATCTGTGCAACATCCTGTAGTTTAACAACATTTAAACTGTCATTTTTTATAATAAGGTTGTTAAATTGTTCGGCTGTACTTAATTTCCCTAAAGTTTTAACCGTTAGTTCTGTGTTTGCTCCAGTTAACTTTCCAGAGGGAAGCTCAACATTTTCATTGTTTAAAGCTGTAACTATGTCTTGTGACGTTAAGCCATAAGATGATAATTTATTAGGGTCTATGCGAATTCGCATGGCATATTTTCTTTGCCCTTGAATTTGTACACTACTTACGCCAGGTATTGTCTGAATTCTATCGGCAATAACGTTTTCTGCAAAATCACTTAAATCCGTAACACTGCGTTTATCACTCTGTACAGTCATCGAAATAATGTTGTCAGAGTTGGCGTCAGCTTTTGTTACTGTAGGCAAACCCTCAATGTCTTTCGGTAAATTACGGGCAGCTTGAGAAACTTTATCGCGAACATCATTTGCTGCTTCATCAATGTTTTTACCTAAGTTAAACTCTATGGTAATGTTGCTCGAGCCTTGATTGCTGGATGAGGAGATATTTCTAATTCCATCAATGGAGTTAATAGATTTCTCTAAAGGCTCAGTAATTTGAGACTCAATAATATCTGAGTTCGCACCTGGATAAGAAGTCCTAACAGAAACTACCGTTGGGTCAATTGAGGGATATTCTCTAATGCCCAAAAAGTTATAACCAATTACCCCAAAAAGGATAATAATAAGGTTCATTACAATGGCAAGAACCGGTCGTTTTATACTGGTGGTTGAAATGCTCATTGTTTAGTTTTTGCTAGTTTCACTTTTACAGGGGCGAGTTTAACGAAATCTGGCCAGCATACTTTTCAGGAACAGAAAAACTAATTTTAACAGGATTGATGCTAGATAGGTTTGCGATTGTTGTAGAAGGTGTTAAATATTCGCCGACAGAAATAGACCTCAACCCAATTTTACCACTAAATGGAGCTATAATAGATGTTTTAGCTAATTGAGCTCTGATTAATTGTGCTTGTGCCTTTAAGGTTTGTAAATCGGCCAATGCCGTATCATATTCTTCTTGACTGATTGCGCCTTTTTGCAAAAGCTGTTTAGCCCTGTTTTCATTAGTGGCAGACAGAGTCTGCTTCGTTAAAGCCTCTCGCAATTGCGCCTGAATGTCTCTGTCATTTACTTTTACCAAAACGCTGCCCTTGCTTACATTGCTTCCTTCTTTAAAATAAATTCCAGTAACCAAACCAGCAACTTCACTTCTCAATACAACTGATTCGTTAGCTTCCTGCAGCACCGCCTTTTGGTCCACCTTCTCCAGCAATTTTTTTGTTTTCAGAAATTCTATAATAAACCAAATAGGTAAGCCCTATCAGTAAGAGTGTGTAAATGATATATCTAACTTTCATGTGTGTGTATGGATATGGGTAACGTGCAAAATTATTTAATTGTTTGTGTTATCATTTGATGTACTTAATATGTTACACCTTAATTTTCAAATAGCAATCAAAAAAAAACTATAAGTTATATTTTTGTGTCCAAATATTTCAACTATGAATATAAAAAAATCAATTTTAGGAATGATAGTATTGCTATCAATTACCATGGCGGCTAAATCTCAAGTTAAAATAGGTTTCGAAGTAAGCTTTAAAGAACCACAGGCACATTACGCAGAAGTAGAGATGAATATCTCTGGCATTGCTACTAAAACATATTACTTGGAGAATCTTTAATGCTAAAACAAATGCGGTAAAAATTAATTATCGTGTATATGCATTCGAAATCTCAGTTCGTACTGCATTTATAGATGCTTCTCATGCTTTTCTTTCATCTGCAAATATTTTTATGTACCCAGCGGGGATGATAAAAACGCCAAGTACGGTAAAGATTATTCCTTTTGCAGGTTGGGATAAAGTGAGTACAGGGTTAGAACCAGTAGCTGGACAACAGTTTACTTACACAGCGTCAGATTTTGATATCTTATTTGACAGCCCTATTGAAGTGGGTACACAAGATGTATTTGAATTTAATGCAGCTGGAGTTAGACATGAAGTGGCAATGTATGGTGGCGGAAATTACGACAAAGAACGTTTAAAGGTAGATATGGCAAAAATTGTCGAACAAGCGACAGCAATTTATGGCGAAAACCCTAACAAACATTATACTTTCATTGTGCACAATTATGCACAAGGTGGAGGTGGTTTAGAACACTTAAACTCTACCGTTTTGGGTGCGTCTCGCAATCAATATAGCAGTTCGATGGGTTACAATGGCTTTTTAGGTCTAGTTGCGCATGAATATCATCACCTATGGAATGTAAAAAGATTACGTCCAATCGCTTTAGGGCCATTCGATTACGATAACGAAAACTACACAACTAACTTATGGGTTGCAGAAGGTTTTACATCGTATTACGAAAACAAATTTATGCTGAGAGCAGGTTTTACTAATCCACAAGGTTATGTAACCTCGTTGTTAGGTGCTATTGGAACCGTAATGAATACACCAGGTTCTAAAATTAATTCTGCTGCCGAGTCTAGTTTTAATGCCTGGATTAATCCGGCTTACCGTCCATCAGAAAATGCTAAAAACACTTTTATCTCTTATTACACAAAGGGTGAAGTTGTTGGTACTTTAATGGATTTAGAGATTATTAATGCAACTAAAGGCGCAAAAAGTTTAGATGATGTTATGAAAGCGATGTATTTACAATGCAAAACTTTAAAGCGTGGCTATACTGATGCTGAATTTAAAGCAATGGTAGAGAAGATAAGCGGTATCAGTTTTACCAGTTTCTGGGATAAATATGTAACTGGAACAGTTCCTGTAGAATATGCAAAATACTTTGCTTATGCAGGTATTGATGTAGTTAATGAGAACGAGGGCAAAAGTGTTCCTTATTTTGGTGCAGCAGCAGCAAGAACTCCAGGTGGTAGTGGTAAAGTAATTGTAGGTTCAGTTACTCGTGGTTCGGGAGCATGGAATGGCGGCATTAATGTTAACGATGAAATTGTTTCTATAGACAATGTGCCTGCCGAAATGATGCTTGAAAGAATGGCTGTGATAACTGATAAAAAAGTTGGTGATGTTGTTAAGGTAAGTATTGTAAGAGACGGCTTAAAGAAAGATTTAAACATTACTTTAACCGCAAATGATGCAGTTAGGTTTAAATCAGAAATTAAAGAAAATGCAACACCATTACAATTGGCGGTTCGCAAAAAGTGGATGGGAATTTAGACGATTTTATTTCACGAATTATAAAAAAAAGTCCCAGTAAATGTACTGGGACTTTTTT
>SEDG01000612.1 GCA_004295885.1 Pedobacter sp.
TTCCTTAACCTACGTGGTCTGTGCATAAATTTGGTATTGAAACTGCAAACCTATTTATTTTAAAATTTAGTATGATAACCTAAATATCATTTTTTAGAAAAGCAGTGACAGTGGTTCTTGGGTTTAAATGCTCCTGCTTTCCCTCCAAGTCCCGATGAAAAATCGGAAGCTTTCCGTACAATCAGGGTTAGCTAAAAAACTCCTGTGCTGAAACTTCTTGTTCCTTAAAACTGCTTTAAGATTGCTTCTTCGTTCCTCCTCGCAATGACGAGCATTCTAGTTCTGCACCCAGACCTATAACTTTTAACCTATAACTTACAACCCTCTTTATATTCCAAAAACGGCTTCTGCTAAACCAATTTCATCTGGAGAATACGGCAATGTATATTTTACGCCCATTTCTTCAAACTTTTTGCCTGTTGAGTTACCAATGGCTATAACTTTTTGTTCTGGGTCTAATAAATTATCTGCGAAGTAAGCATCAACGTTACTTGGACTAGTAAAAATCAAAACTTCAGCAGTCGTGCCATCAATATCATCAGCTACAACAGTTTCGTAAATTGGTAAGTCTACAATTTTTGTATCTGCTCCTAAAGATTTTTGAATAGTTAAAAGCGAATCTTGTGCTCTTGGAAACAATACCGTCTGACCAGCAACTAATTTCGCAAACTCTTCCGCAACTTCAACAATGTCTCCGCTTTCGCCAACAAAATCTGCCAAATGACCGAACTTTCTCAATGTATCTTCAGAACCTCGACCAACTACGCCAAACTGTACTTTTTTAGCTAAAACGGGATTCAACTTAAAGAAATACTCCACTCCATTTCTACTGCTGAAGAATATCCAATCGATGTTTTTTAAATAAAAAGGGTCTAAGATATTTACAATCGGAAACGTACGAATTAACGACCGACCATCTATTTCTATATCGTGTTTCGCTAAAGCTTTTCTGAAATAGCTATTTTCTCCAATTTCTCGGGAAATGAAAACCTTAGCGGGTAATTTTCTTTCTTTGTTAAACTTAGCAACAATTTTTTCTGCTAAACCTTCTGTAGTTTCAGACCTTAAGAATAATCGGTCAGGGAAATCCTCATCAGTTTCTGCTTTGGACGTCCAAACTTCAAACAAGCCATTTTCCTTTTTGCAATAACAGCCTAAAGGCATGTGGCAACCACCTTCAAACAAGTTTAAAACTTTACGTTCAACAGCAATTTCTTCAGCAGTTGCCGCATTATGTATTTGTTGTAAAGCAGTAAAAAGTTCACTATCATTTTCACGAATTTGGATTGCCAAAGCACCTTGCGCTGGTGCAGGAATCAACTCCGTAGTATCAATCACTTCAACGTGAAACTCACTTAAATCTATATTTAATCTATTTACGCCAGCTTTTGCCAACATGATAGCATCATAGTTTTCATCACGTAGTTTTTGAATACGAGTTGGCACATTACCACGTAAATCTTCAATATTTAAATCAGGTCGTAACGCTAACAATTGAGCTTTACGGCGATTGGAAGATGTTCCAACCATTGCTCCTTTTTTTAAGGAAAGTTTGTTGCTAACCTCAACCGTATCTTTCAAAATCAACAATAATTCTGCTGGGTCTTCACGTTCAGTAACTGCAGCTATGATTAATCCCGCTGGGTTAGTGGTAGGTAAATCTTTATGAGAATGAACAGCAATATCAATTGTTCCGCCTAGCAATTCTTCTTCTAACTCTTTAGTAAAGAAACCCTTACCTTCGAGCTTATCAAGTCTAAGGTTTAGTATTTTATCGCCCTGCGTTTTAATGATTTTTAATTCTGCGGCTATTCCGATGCTCGC
>SEDG01000613.1 GCA_004295885.1 Pedobacter sp.
TGAGCGCCTGCCTACCGCAGGCAGGTAATCGAAAACTTTTCCAAGGCCAAAAACAAAAAATAATTTGCCCTTCAACTACGCTCAGGGTGACAATTATTTTCTGTTTTCTCCTCAACTTCATAACATTGTGCCTGCGGTAGGCAGGTGTGGCAAAAAAAATTATTTCATCAACCTTACCTCATAAATATTAGCAACCTGAGATTTTTGTTGAGCAACAAATTTCACTTCCATTTTTTCCTTTCTTAAGGTTGAAGGGATTTCAAATTCAACCTCATAAAAACCATCGCCTTTACTGCCATCTAAATTAATAGTGGTTAATAAAATCTGGTTGATATAAACTTCAAAATTTTTGTTTTTATCTTTGCCATATAAGGTTAAGCGAAGTTTGTTGCCATTCAAGTTACGGTTATTCAACTCATAGCTAAACCAATCTTTGCTATTTCTAAAGTGTCTTTCTAAAAAAGTTCCATTCTCTGTTTGTTCGCCTTTAAAATTATGGTCAGATTCTGGTTGTTGCTCTCCAGTATTAATCATATCTACCGTTTGTGCATCAAGTTCATTTTTTGCTTTTTCAATTTTAGAGATTTGTGCTAGTTTTTCCTGCAAACCCGCCTCATTTGTATATGGCCAATATAGCATGTATCTACTGCCTTGTATCTCATAAAACGGAACAAGCTTTAGGTTTTTATATTGGGCCTGATAGATTAAATTGCTAGCGTTAAACTGCATATTGGCAGCGCCAGATTTAATTTTGGAAGCCAGCTTATCTTTGGCGCCAACAATTAATGGAGCCTTATCTATCGGAAACAATGCCTCAGCAGCAATGTGGCCCATTCTGCTTCCATCAGCTATTAAATTCTTAGGTTTTAAAGTGTCAATTTCAGCAGCCAGCACAATTGGTCCATGTAAAAAAGAAACCCAGTTAGATTGGTCAGGTAAAAACTCAGTGGTGTTGTGCATTGGTAAGGTAATGTTTACCACATCACCAGTTTTCCATAAACGCTGAATGCTAGCATAACCAGCAGCATTTTTTGTTACAACTTGCTTTTTCCCATTTATAAAGATGGTTAAAGTGTTATTGGTAACCCAAGCCGGGTAACGGAAATTAATGGCAAATGAACTTGGTTTGTTAACTTTTATAGTAAGCTTTGAAGTTTCAGTATTAGGGAAATTGGTTTGTTGAGTAAGCGTTAACCCTTTTTCTTTCCAACTTAAAGTTGATGCCATATAAAGATTCACAAATAATTCAGTTTTACTGTGGGCATAAATCAGCTCACCATATTTAGCATGGTTTTCTAATCCAGAGCCTACACAACACCAAAAACCTTCTTGAGCGCTAGAGTAAACGCGATAGTGAGCTGGCCTAATCGGTGTAAAATAAACAAAACCGCCAGTTTTACTTTGAGAACTTAGGATGTGATTATATAAGGTTCTTTCATAATAATCTACATAATTAGCGCTCGGATTAGCCAAAAATAATTGTTTGGTTAGTCTTAGCATGTTATATGAGTTACAAGTCTCCGGACCTTCCCTTGAATCTATCATCGACGAAAAATTATTGGTAGGGTTAAAGTGCTCTCTCACACTGTTTCCGCCAATGGATATGCTTCTGTTTTTTACCACGGTTTGCCAGAAAAAATCTGCTGCATTTGCCCAGTTTGCATCATGAGCCACTTTAGCGATTTGCTCAAAGCCAATTACTTTTGGTATTTGCGTGTTTGCATGGAGGCCGCTTAATGCATCTTTTTGATTGAGTAAGGGGTTAAGTATTGATAAGTCTGAAAACTTTTTCGCTAGTGTTAAATACTTTTTATCGCC
>SEDG01000614.1 GCA_004295885.1 Pedobacter sp.
CTTAATAAAGTCGATGGCTACGATGGGTGTCTTGCTAGTTAAGTCAGCACAAGAAATGGGTTCATAGCTATCACCAATCCAATGCATACATTTCTCTTTTGTATTTGCAGGAGTGTAGATCTTGTTTGTTCCGAAATTCAAATAAGAGTAAAGTGCAAAACTTAAAAAGGCGAGTAATAACACGATCACAATCGGCCTTTTAAAATTAGATTTTTCTGGAGGCTCATTAGGGATTGACGGTTCGGGGTTGTCCAATTTATCGTCTGTAATTGTAGGCTCTGAAGTGTTTAAATCATTATATGGTTCTGTGATTAATTCCTCATCTTGACTGCTAACATCACCTTTACTAATTTGACTTGCTTCTGGTGAAGTCCCCTCTAAACTCTTTTTTAAATCTTTTTCACCATTATCTTCAGCAATGTGGCCTTTATTATCCTCTAGATTCTTTTCTTCTCTTTGTTCTTCATAGAAACTTTTGTAGTAGGCGGTACTTGTTTTGAACCTGAAGTCTATTAGCCATGCTAAAAGTTCGAAATATTTAATCCCGGGTTTTGTGACCTTTCCACTCAAAACTTTAGATGCCTGCTTGAATGTTTGGGCAGGGGTGTTTTCGAGTACACCAAGATATCCTTTTTCTCTATCTACATTGCTAAAGAATAGTCTAAGTATTTCATGGTCTTCTGGCATGTATCGTTCTCGACATACAATCAGGCATTCTTCCCTCAACTTACCTGGAGTTACATCTATTAAGTTAGACGAAAGTTTTCCTTCTAACTTCAACTGCTGATAGGCGTTGAACACAACTATGCTATATTCTTGAGGCATTAATTTAGGGATTTACCTGTAAATATAGGTCGGAATTATCGGAATTTTTACGGTTTTCCGGAATTCTGTCGGAAGAATCGGAATCATCGGAATTCCTGCATTAAAGCCTGTTTTCACTCATAAATTTGTCTCAGCAATCTACTCAAGCTTTGATTCGCTATCAAGGTTTAACAAAAAAATCACTTCCCAAAAATTTCAGAAGGCCTTCTGATTTACTACCGTAGTGAACCCCGCGTAAGGCGGGGAGCTACAAAGTTTATCATTCTTAAATTTTTGTAAAATGTTGTTTTTTCAATTAATTCTTGCTGCTTTTTTAGCACTAGCTTATCCTTCTCATACCACCACTAATAGCGATGGTACCACAGTAACTACGAATGGCGCCGGCGATCCAGGTGAGCCAGGAGAACCTGGTCCACCAGATGATGGCGGTACTGGAGGTGGTACGGGCGGTGGCGATGGAACAGGTGAAGGTACAGGTGGCGGTGGCACTACAGGTAATACAGGACAGAATCCACCACCAAAACCTTAACTCCATATTAATTTTATCTTGAACAACTACCGTTAAATTATTGGAGATGGTTCGAGGAGAAGGTTGGTAATTCCGTATTGGAATTGCTAACCTTTTTTATTTACTAATTAAACTAAAAGGAATATCAGGTAAATCAATATGGTTTATTTCCTTCCCTCCCAAAAGGAGTATCGTTAATTTATTTAACTTAGAAGAAAAAACAAATCATCTTGAAACGTCCCTCACTTTTCCTTTTAGTCCTGGCTATCCTAACCGCATGTTCAAAAAATAAACCTAAAAATGTCGAACCAGTTACCAATATATTTTATGATAAGGCATTTGAGTTTAGAAACAGCAATCTAAAAGATAGCGCCTTTTTCTATTTCGATAGAGCGAGGGATATGTTTATCAAACAGAAAGATAGTCTAGGCATCGGGAAATGTTTAGTAAATATGGCTATTATTTCTACTGATAACGGAGATTACACTGGAGGCCAGAAAGCTTCGATTGACGCCATCTCTTTTTTTAACGAAAAGAACAAAAAACAGCATCCCTACATTACTTCAAATTACAATAATTTAGGCGTTGCTACTTATAGCCAGGCAAAATATCTGCAAGCGATTAAGTTCTACGATCTTGCTATTAAGTTCACTAAAAATCCAGATGATATCAGTCTGTACTTGAATAATAAGGCAACCGCTTATCAGGAGTTAAAACAATATGGACAGGCTTTAACTATTTTTAATCAAATTTTAAAGAGTGCTACAAAAGATAGCCTCAAGTATGCGATGGTTTTAAATAACATCGCTTTTACCAAGTTTCTCGAAAATCCTGCTTATGACGCTGATCCCGATTTGTTGAGGGCTTTACAGATCAGGGAAAATGCTAATGATCTATTCGGAAAAAACTCCAGTTACGCTACACTGGCAGATTACTATGCGAAAGAGAACCCAGCTTTGGCTCTAAGTTTTGCGCAGAAAATGTATCGCGTTGCGAAGAAAACCAACATTGCTAATGACAAGTTGCAAGCGCTGCAAAAACTAATCAGGCTTAGTCCTGCCGGCGAAACTAAACAGTACTTTGAATTATATAATAAACTGGATGATAGTGTGGAAGTGGCGAGGGGTACAACTGAGAACCGTTTTGTATTGGCTAAATATGAATATGAGAAAAATAAATCTGACAACCTAACACTCTTAAAGTTTAAAGCTGAAAATCGATTGATTTTTTATGGGCTATTGTTGATTTTTGGGTTAATTGTTAGCTATACGATATTTTGGTACCAAAG
>SEDG01000615.1 GCA_004295885.1 Pedobacter sp.
AAATAACCGCTTAATTATTAGCTATAGCCTTATAAAATGCTTGACGGTAAACCTCGCCCAATGCAATTGTCATGTCGCCGATATTTATACGGTTTCGTTCTATACTATTGATCTTATTAATGGCTACTATAAAAGACTTATGAATTCTAACAAACTGATCGTTAGGTAACTGGCTCTCAGTCTTCTTCATCGTTTGTAAACTGGTAATCTTCTCTGTTGCTGTGTAAATTATCACATAGTTTTGTAAACCTTCTACATAGAGAATATCGGCTATATTAACCCGGACCAGTTTGTATTCCGTCTTTACAAAGATATGGCTAACTTCTTTTTCCTTCGCAAGCATTTTGCTACTTAGTTTTGCCGTTTCAGCTAAGCCATTTAAAATCAATTGCGCTTTCTCTACGGCTTTATAAAAACGTTCAAATGAGACTGGCTTCAGTAGGTAATCAACAGCATCATTCTCAAAACCTTCCAGTGCGTACTCAGCATAAGCGGTCGTTAAAATCACCAAACATTTCCCTTTTACAATTTTCATAAACTGAAGGCCGCTGAGCTCCGGCATTTGTATGTCTAGAAAAACTAAGTCTACTTCACCTTCAATCACCTTATTTAAAGCTTCTAAAGGGTTAACAGTGTCAAAGCATAATTTCAGTGATGGAACTTTAGAAATGTAATGCTTTAAGACGTCAATGGCTAGCGGTTTATCATCTACAACAATACATCTAATCATACAGGTCAATTTTTAAATCCACAATAAAGATATCAGCTTGTTGGTCAATTAAAAGCTTATGTCGATTTGGGTAAATCAGTGCTAAACGCCTTTGCACATTAACTAAACCAATTCCACCGGTTCTATCTTTTTTGGCAATATTGATTTTATTACGAAGATGCAAATGAAAAGTTTGTTTATCAATAACAATTGAAATCTGAATGGGCTCTTCGCTGTTTTTAAAAATACCGTGTTTAAAAGCATTCTCTATAAAATTGATCAAAATCAGTGGAGCGATCTTTTGTCGGCCTATTTGTCCAATCACGTTAAAATCGATATGTGAATTTCCTTTTTGTCCAATTTTTTGTAGGTCAATCACATTGTTAAGGTAGTCTATTTCGTTGATCAATGGTACATAAGGATCGTCACTTTCCCTTAGCATATAGCGAAGGACTTCAGAAAGCTTGAGTAGCGCTTCGGGTGCCTCTTCAGATTGTTGTTGAGTAAGCGAATAGATATCGTTTATGGTATTGAAAAGATAGTGAGGGTTTACCTGTGATTTTAAAAAGGCCAATTCGGTTTTGAGCTGTTCCTTTTCTGCCACCTCTTTTTCGGCTCTCATGGTACGCCAATCCATTAGATAACTTAACAATAAACCTAAAAATATATTCAGAAAATTAGCCCCTAAGGCAACGATGAAAGCGAAAAGAAAATCAAGGTCTAGGTTATAGCTTTTCCACCCGATTAATGGATATACAATTTGTTCCATCACGTAATAGAGTGGGCTAAAAACAAGAAACAGACCCAGTAAAGACAGGATATATTTAATCATGTTACCCTTTTTTAGCACATAAGGAACCAAAAGGAGATAGTTGACATAAAAAAACAAAGCGGAACAGGCAGTTTGTAAAGCTTTAACGGGTAGTACGATAGAAAGGAATAATCGCCAATCGAACTGTGTGCCCAAAACCCCGGTTCCTAAGGCTACTAACAAAACTTGTGTCAATACCAATAACCAATAGCCAATATGTAGGTAGAGAAATAATCGTCTGTTCATAGGCTAAAAGTAGGTTAAATTAAGAATGTGAAGAAAAGGAATACACCAATTGATGCTGACACTAATAGGACCAGTTGATGCTGAGTTTACGGCAGCAGCTCATAACTACGCCCGCAATACTTTGAACAGCTACCAGCATCTGCTTAACAATATTGACTACAGCTGGATAATGGACAGGAAATATGGAGTTGCATTGAGGCAACAATTAATGGCTTTGTCTAATCAGGTTAATCTGAGCGGTAAACACCAATATATTCCAACGGTTTGGTACGAAAATGAGCTGCCAAACGAGCCTTCCTATGTCAAGTATGCTTTTAACGACGAAAAAATGAATTTGCTTGCTTTGGCAAAGGCCTGGAATGCTGTTGAATACCTTTTCCCTTATAAGTATGTGATGGATAGAGACTGGAAGAAAGTTTTAACAGCTATGTTGCCAATTTTTAGGAAAATAAATGATAGGATAAGTTATGAAAAAGGCCTACTAATGTTAGCCGTTGCAATTAATGATACACATGCTGGGGAGTTGATGGAAAGTGGAATATTGAAAACGACCAGTGTGATTTTCAATGTTAGATATTATCCACCATTCGATTATAAAGCGGAGGCGAAAGGCATCATCATTAAAAAATTCTTAACTGATTCTTTAGCGAAAGGCAGTACGCTAAGAGCAGGAGACCAGATTATCGCTATAAATGGAATTAAAATAGAAAGTTGGCTTAAAGAAAGAGCTGCATTACTGCCGGCTTCTAATGATGCTGTTAAGTATAGAGAACTGAGTACAGCGAATAACGACAGGGGAGACACCTTTGCGTTTAACAACTTGGCTGGAGGTACTTTAAATGTGAAGGTTAGAAGAAATAAAGCCTATTTAAATTTAACATTAGTAATGTTGGACCGTTATGACAAACAAAGTGTTAAGCTGATTGAGGATGTAATTATAAACGAAAGGTTAAAAGAGAAAGGTATCAAAGGCAGAGAAAATATAGGTGAGGATATTGCCTTGTTCAGGGCTGGTAATATTTTCGACAAGGATCTGCCGAAAGAAGAAGATCTTGCGCAACTATCAGCCGAACTGAAAAATAAAAAGGGGATCATCTTTGATATGAGAAAGTATCCACAATCACCAGGTATGTGGGGATATTACCTACCCTTGTTGTTAGGTAAAGCTCCATTTGCGTTTGCCCGTTATTATGCAGTAGACCTTAAAGACCCCGGTGCTTTTATACTTAGGGAGGGAGTTGAGAACTATATGCTTGTAATTAAGGATGATACGAAAACAAGGGGAGAGTTATATACTGGAAAGATCGTAATTTTGACCGACGAAAATACCCAAAGTATGGGCGAATGGTTTACAATGATGTTAAGTCAATTTAATGCCAATACCACAATTATCGGTAGTCAAACCGCAGGTGCCGATGGTGATTTAAGAAGATTGACGCTACCTGGAGCCTATCGTTTTAGTTTTACTGGCAATGGTATCTTCTATCAAGACGGTCGCGAGACCCAGCGTATTGGCATTAAACCTGATATTTACTTTAAAGCATCTGCCAAAGAATTGGGCGGAGTAGGAGATCCACACCTAGAAAGAGCAGTGAAATTTATCAGAGAAGGGAAGTGAGTTTTTATTTCCTTACACAAGTAGAACCATTCCAAAAAGCGTTCATCTCGATTTCTATGATTTAAGCAACTAATTTTTGATATTTTTTTTCATATTCTCTATTATTATTCACACAAGCAAATATTCTTAGAATTAACTTGTTTCTAACTGCGTTAATAACAA
>SEDG01000616.1 GCA_004295885.1 Pedobacter sp.
ATTCATATCAAACCAGATAACGATCCAGAAAAGTTAAAAAGTGGCATTGGATTAGAGAATGTAAAACAACGTTTAGCATTATTATATCCAAATAAACATGAGCTGATTATTCGTGAGAGCGCCAAAGAATTCTTTATTCACTTAACCATTCAATTGTAAGCAATGCGCCTAAAAAAGATTGTCCTTTTTGTCCTCCTCCTATTTAATTGCTCAGTTGTGTTTGCACAATTTAAATTAAGCGGAAAGATTAAAAACTACCTTGGAAAAGAAGAACTGAAAATAAATATCCCTTTAGTTTTTGGATTTTATAAAGAAAATTCTATTGCTATACCCGTGGCTAAAGATGGTTCATTTGCTATGGTGCTCAATATCGATAAAGCAAAATTTGCCAATCTAATCTTCCAACGTACCTTTCATACCTTATTGTTGCATAAAGGAAAGGATTTAACCATTGAAATTAACGAAAAGGATAGTACCGTAAGTTTAAAATCAGGTACGGCATTACCAGAAAATAAAGTAATGCAAGTAGCAGATATTGAGCAATATCCCTTCTTTTTAATCAATGAGGGGAAAGCTTTTTCTGGTTTATCATTAGCGGCTTTAAGGGCACAGGTAGTAGCGCCTTATTTTGCGCAACGCGATGAAAAAATTAAAAAGGTAATGGCTTCGGGCATTGCCAACAAGGATAAATTGCTAATTGCTGCTGAATTAAAATATATCGCTTTTAATTACCTAAATGATTTAGCCAGAACGCAACTTTCCAATAGATTGGTAGTAGATAGTTTGGTGATCGAGATATTTAATGCCAGCAACCCAGTTCCGGATACCTGGCCAGCTGGCCCTCAATATTTTGCATTTGTAGATAATTATGTCCGGTATTTAGAAACCAAAGCCTTTGCCATCGTTAAGAAAGACAGCATTAAACCCAATCAACCTATCCCTTACTATGGAATAAGTTTAGACAGTGCTAATATAGCCTATTCAAAATATGGCAAACCCTACTTGCGCTGGATCAGTGTGAGCAAAAATTTCTCAGCCCCAGTTGCCATTGCTTACAACTATCAACAGCTCATAAAATTATATCAGGATAAGGATTTAAGGCAGTTTGAAGGGCTATACCAATCCTTTAAAAACAAATTTCCAGCTAATGTTTACCAAAAAGATATGGATGGAAAGTTGACATCCCTAAAAAATACATTAATTGCAAATCAACGCAATCCTAACATTAAAATTATAGATGGCTACTCGCAAGTTGAATCAATCTATGATGTGGTTAAAAACTACAAGGGCAAAGTAATCTATCTTGATATTTGGGGAACCTGGTGTGGGCCATGCAAAGAGGAACTTGGTTATGTTCCAGAACTTAAAGCTCACTTTAAAGGTAAAAATGTTGTTTTTATCTATTTGGATATGGATGAAGAAGATAAAGATTCTTCATGGAAAGAATTCATTAAAACAAATAACATGGAGGGCATTCACTTACGTAAAAATAGGCAAACCATAGCTCCCATATGGAAAGAATTGTTGGTAAATGCAGAGGACAAGGAGCAATATTACCCTCAATATTTTATATTTGACAAAGATGGAAAATTAGCAGTTACCAAAGCGAATAGGCCTAGCTCGAAAGTAGAACTTTATACACAATTAGAGCGTTATTTGAAATAGAATACCTGTGAATAGAAAAAAATGAAATGATTGCAATAGCAATAGACGATGAACCAATAGCTTTAGATATCGTTGCGGCACATGCAGGCAAAGTGCCATTTATTGAGTTAAAAGCCCAGTTCACAAATGCATTTGAGGCAATTAC
>SEDG01000617.1 GCA_004295885.1 Pedobacter sp.
AGCATTTCTACAAAATACAATCCTACAGAAACTGAAGATAAATGGTACAGCTATTGGTTAGACAAGAAGTTTTTCCACTCTGAACCAGACGAACGTGAGCCATATACCATCGTAATTCCGCCGCCAAATGTTACTGGCGTATTGCACATGGGGCACATGTTAAACAATACCATTCAGGATGTATTGATTCGTAAAGCTCGTATGCAGGGCAAAAATGCTTGTTGGGTTCCTGGAACTGACCACGCTTCAATTGCTACGGAAGCAAAAGTTGTGGCGATGCTAAAAGAACGTGGAATCAACAAAAAAGACCTTTCTCGCGAAGAATTTTTGAAATATGCTTGGGAGTGGAAAGAGAAATACGGCGGCATTATTTTAGAACAATTAAAAAAATTAGGTGCAAGCTGCGATTGGGATAGAACTCGTTTTACTATGGAAGACGATATGTCTGCTGCTGTAATCGATTCATTTATCCATTTGTATAAAAAAGGCTGGATTTACCGCGGTGTGCGTATGGTAAACTGGGACCCAGCTGGTAAAACAGCAGTTTCTGATGAAGAAGTTATCCGTAAGGAAGTAAATCAGAAGCTGTATTACATCAAATATTTAATTGCTGGGACTACAGACCAATTTTTAACAATTGCAACTACTCGCCCTGAGACTATTATGGCCGATGCCGCGATTTGTATAAATCCGAATGATGAGCGTTTTACGCATTTGAAAGGTAAGAAGGTTTTTGTTCCCTTGGTTAATCACGAAATTCCTGTTATTGAAGATGAATACGTTGATATTGAGTTTGGTACAGGTTGTTTAAAAGTTACTCCTGCACACGATTTAAATGATTATGAGCTGGGTGTAAAACATAATTTACCAGTTACAGATATTTTAAATGATGATGGAACTCTAAACGAGTTAGCCGTTATTTTGGTTGGGGAGGACAGGTTTGTTGCTCGTAAAAAGATTGCCAAAATGCTTGAAGAAGCTGGTCATTTAGAGAAAGTAGAGGATTATAAATCTCAAGTTGGTTTCTCTGAACGTACTGATGCCGCTATCGAACCAAAACTTTCTATGCAATGGTTTGTGAAGATGAAGGAAATGGCACAGCCTGCTTTAGATGATGTTTTAAATGGAGATGTAAACCTAATTCCGAATAAATTTGAGAACACTTACCGCCATTGGATGGAAAATGTTCGCGATTGGAATATCTCTCGCCAGTTATGGTGGGGGCAACAAATTCCTGCTTGGTATGATGATAAAGGAAATTGGGTAGTTGCTAAAACGAAAGATGAAGCATTAGAAGAGTTTTGGAAAAATAAAAATTTAGAGGATGCAACTGCTGATAAAGCTGGCTTTAAAAAACAATTAGAACCCTTTTTAAGACAGGATGAAGATGTGATGGATACTTGGTTTTCCTCATGGTTATGGCCAATTTCTGTTTTCGATGGTTTTAAAAATCCTGATAATAAAGACATCAATTATTATTACCCGACCAATGATTTGGTAACAGCACCTGAGATTTTATTTTTCTGGGTTGCTAGAATGATTATGGCTGGTCACGAGTTTATGGGTAAAAAACCCTTTACCAATGTTTATTTAACTGGTATTGTTCGTGATAAATTGGGCAGAAAAATGTCTAAATCTTTGGGTAATTCTCCAGACCCAATTGGTTTGATTGAAAAATATGGAGCAGACGGCGTTAGGGTTGGTATGTTAATGTCATCGCCAGCTGGTAATGACTTAATGTTTGATGAAACTTATTGCGAACAAGGTAGAAACTTTGCCAATAAAATATGGAACGCTTTCCGATTGGT
>SEDG01000618.1 GCA_004295885.1 Pedobacter sp.
GATAAAGTGCAAGTAAAATTACCAGTATTAGCCAAAGGATTGAATGATGTATTCTTAAAAATAGATTATTTAGGCGATGTAGGTTTGGCTTACCTAGACAATAATTTGGTGGCCGATGACTTTTATAAAGGTTTGCCTTGGAACATTGGCTTAAAGCAGTTCATTGGTAACTCCAAGCAAAATGAATTGCAGTTTTACTTTCGCCCTATTTATAAATCTGCAACCTATCTGGTAGACTTGTTGCCTGCTGCTAAACCTAGTTTTGCGAAAGGCTCTAAATTGGTTGATATTAAACAGCTTTCGCTAATACCTGAATACTCATTTACTTTAAAATTGAAATAAAGACATGGCAACTACCAAAACTGAATTTAACAGCAGTTATATTATCGGAATATCATTTATTTCTGCCTTGGGAGGATACCTTTTCGGCTTCGACTTTGCGGTTATTTCTGGAGCGCTTCCATTTTTAAGAACCGAGTTTATGCTTAACGCCTGGTGGGAAGGTTTTTTGACAGGCTCACTGGCCTTAGGCTGTATAGTAGGTTGCCTGGCTGCTGGTAAAATTGCCGACCGTTATGGAAGAAAACCAGGCTTAGCCATTGCGGCTTTCGTTTTCGCAATTTCCTCTTTGGGAATGGCTTTTTCTGGTAGCCTAAGTGTGTTTGTGGCGATGCGTTTCGCAGCAGGAATAGGAGTGGGGATGGCTTCTATGTTAAGCCCGATGTACATTGCAGAAGTTTCGCCAGCCAAAGTTCGTGGTAGAAACGTTGCCATTAACCAATTAACCATTGTGGTAGGTATTTTGGTAACAAATCTGGTTAATTATAAGTTGGCGGATTTTGGTCCTGATGCTTGGAGATGGATGTTTGGCTTAGGCGTAGTTCCTTCTATTCTTTTCTTGGTTGGAGTAATCTGGTTGCCCGAAAGCCCGAGATGGTTAATGCAAAAAGGCAAAAATGAGCAAGCTAAAAAGATATTAAATAAAATTGGTTCGGCAGATTTTGTAAAAACAACCGTAGGTGATATCGAAAAATCAATGGTAGACCATACTGGCAAACAAAGTTATGCGGCAGTATTTGCTAAAGGTGTTCGCCCTGCGGTTTTGGTAGGGATTACGTTGGCTGTTTTTCAACAATTATGCGGGATTAATGTGGTTTTTAATTATACCTCTACCATTTTCGAATCGGTTGGCGCAAGTTTAGATAGGCAGTTATTTGAAACCGTTTCTATCGGATTGGTTAATTTAATCTTCACGCTATTTGCCATGTGGCAAGTAGATAAATTGGGTCGTAGGCCATTAATGCTCATTGGGTCGATTGGCTTATCCGTTACCTACATCATACTAGCTTATTTGCTACAAAGTGGTGCTGCGGCAGGCATTGTCTCCATATTCGTTTTGTTATCTATTAGCATGTACGCAAGTTCATTAGCCCCAGTAACTTGGGTGTTAATTTCTGAGATATTTCCAAATCACATCAGAGGATTAGCATCGTCAGTTGCTATCGTTTCTTTATGGGCAGCCTATTTTATACTGGTATTTACTTTTCCAATCCTAGCAGAAAAATTGGGTACTTATGGTCCATTTTATCTATACGCTGTGATTTGCTTTTTAGGATTTTTATTCGTCCTTAAAAAAGTAAAGGAAACCAAAGGCAAAACTCTAGAAGAGTTAGAAAACACATTTGTGGGACATTAAATTTAGAAAGAAGCATGAGTAATTCAGCGGTTAGGGTTTGGCAAGAAGAAGTAATGATTCCAACTTATGGAATTGGTAAACCCGATAAAAACCCTATGTTTTTTGAGAAA
>SEDG01000619.1 GCA_004295885.1 Pedobacter sp.
ATTCTTACCATATCCCAAATCGGTACACGAGGTTGATCCTCTAGCGGCGTACCTTTTACCGGCACCAATGCGTTAACTGGAACCGATTCTGGATGTTTTTCCATATTTGCTAAAGTTTGTAACATCGAAATTCTATCTTCTGGAGTTTCGCCTAAACCAATAATACCACCACTACAAACAGTTAACTTAGCTTTTCGTACATTTTTAATGGTATTTAAACGGTCGTCATAAGTACGAGTCGATATAATTCTTTTATAATCATCTTCAGAAGTATCAATATTGTGATTATATGCATATAAACCCGCATCAGCCAAACGTTGTGCCTGAGTTTCGGTTAACATACCCAAGGTACAACAAACCTCCATATCCATATCGTTAACCGCTTTTACCATTTCAATTACACGGTCAAAATCACGATTGTCTCTCACCTCACGCCAAGCAGCGCCCATACATAAACGGGATGCTCCACCTTCTTTTGCTTTAACAGCAGCGCTAACAACCTGCCCAATTTGCATTAATGGCTGTACTTCTAAGTCAGTATGGTAACGAGCAGCCTGTGGGCAGTAAGAACAATCTTCGGCACAGCCACCTGTTTTTATAGATATCAATGAACTAATTTGAACTTCATTGTAATCTTTTTGCTCACGATGAATACTTGCAGCCTCATAAACCAAATCTAAAAATGGTTTATGATAAATTGCTGAAATTTCTTCCTTTGTCCAATCGTGTCTTAATGTTTGCATATTTTATTTATTCGTTTTATTAATATGTGCTATCTAATCTCCTGTTTATAAAAGCAATTTGCTTGCTAATCCTAATAATAGTAAAAATCCGAAAACGTCTGTAAATGTCGTAATAATTATAGATGATGCAATAGCTGGGTCTATTCCAACTCTCTTTAATACCAGAGGAATACTTGAGCCAGTTATGCCCGCAATTACCAAATTACCGGTCATCGCCATAAAAATTACCAAACCTAACATTGGTTGGCCATCAAAAAAGTAAGCAAAAATAAATACAATTAAACCAGTAACCGCACCATTAATTAAACCTACTGTAAATTCCTTTAATACTGTTCTATAAGCTTGATTATCAGTTAAATCATATAATGAAATACGCCTTACAGTTACAGCTAATGCTTGCGTAGCTGCATTCCCTCCCATCCCTGCAATAATTACCATATATGCAGAAAGCACAGCCAGCTGGCTCAATGTACTTTCATAATGACGAACCACCGCCGATGCTAAAAAAGCTGTTCCTAAATTAATGATTAACCAAGGCAAACGAGATTTTACCGCTTCAATCCAATTACCACTTAATTCCTCATCTTCAGATACCCCAGATATTTTTAGGAAATCTTCTGTATTTTCATCTTCTAAAACATCAATCACATCATCAAATGTAACGCGGCCAAGTAAATGCATTTCATCATCAACAACAGGAATACTGGTTAAATTATATTGTGAAATGAGCTTCGCTACCTCTTCTTGGTCGGTTTCTACCTTTACATAAACTACATCAGCATTAACCATATCGGTTATTTTGGCATTGCCTTTAGCTTTAATGATGTCTTTTAAAGAAACAATGCCTTTAAATACGTTATCATCATCAACTACGTTTACCGTATAAAATTCTTCAATTTCTTCACTCTGACGAATGATTTCATCAATAGCATCTTTTTTAGTGAGGTTTAAGTTAATTCTGATAACCTCAGTATTCATCAAACCACCCGCAGTTTTCTCATCGTAACTCATCAAATTCCTGATGCTCGATGCGTCGTCCTCACTGAGGTCTTCGAGAATTTC
>SEDG01000083.1 GCA_004295885.1 Pedobacter sp.
AATATCATCGTCTTCTTCGTCTAGCACAATTGGGTTGCTGCCCGTAATTTTATCTACACAAACTCGTGGTGTTGCCGCATCAGCGTCGAAGGCCGATTCGTTGACATCATCACTTAAAGCTGCCCTCATCTCAGGGTCTACAGCCGAAATTTCATTTTCAGTTTGCAATTCGGGTTCAATTGCGGAGTCTTTTTTACAACTGAACAGCACTGTGGCCAGCGTAAGGATTAGTAGGCCTTTTTTGAACATCATCCAATTTCTTTTAAATAAACAATCGATTAATTTTTAGATAGCCAGAGCGTTCTATTATTTAACAAAAGTTTATCGCACGTAGTTTTTAACGTTTCAAACAGAGAAGTTGTGGTGGTCTGGAAGATGATGAATATTCCACTCTGCTGCTTACCCAAAGCCAAAGTCTGCAGATAATTTACTGAGTTTTGGTTACAACTTGTTATTCTTTCTCCAACTCCATGGTGGTGTAGGATTGGGCTCTTGCCAAAGGCCCACTTTATTTTGCCTTGCTTCAGTCTCTAACTCATCGTATATGGCAGCTTTAGAATATCTCGTAAAATGCCAAGCCATACCCTGCTTAACCATTTCTTGGTTAACAATTTGCTTTTTATCGTTGATGACAACCGCAATCAGCCTTTTGTATCGATCGTAGTTCTCTCCCTGCACAGTAACCAGCTGCCCAAAGCACAAGTCTGAGAGAGCGACTTTGGCATTGTTCCCAAATGGTTGTTTACCTCTTTTCTCGGGGCAATCTATATGAGCTAAACGAATCTTAACGGGCGTTTGTTCATATAACACTTCCATTGTATCTCCATCTATAATGCGAATTACCTTAGCGGTAAAAGTTTGGTTCTCAAAACTAGTGGCAACAACTGGTTCATAAATTTTATCCTGACTGCAGCCAAGGCTTAGGCTAATCAACAAGAACAACGAAACTAATCTTCCCATTTGCAAATTGTTTTACCGCCTTTTTTAGCTTGCTCTAAAGTCGTTTTGTTAATCTTATAAGTACAATTAATCAAGCCCCTACATTTGGCACTCAAATGGTATTTTGTAGCCTTCGGACTTGAGCAAAGGTAAACTGTTGTTGAGGTAGTTGCGAAGGAGGTGTTGATGAGGAAGAGTAGCGTTAATAAGGATTTCATTTTAATTAATATGTTTAGTGATAAAAAGGAATTTCGACATTAGGAATAAGTGTTCTTAACATCATAGAAAGCACTGAAGATAAACTGAATATCAAACCCAATAACATCATTCCTTTTATGAGAAAATACCCAAAATTATCCTCCTCCATTTCTTCAATTTCATTTGCTTTTAATGGTATCATTTTGGTTAAAAAACTCACTACTAAATACCATAAAAAAAGCCAAATGAAACCCACCCCGACCGCCAATGAGGTTGCTTTTATGAGTTCCAAGTATAGTTTTTCGGGTTTTATTTTAATTAAATTATCTATCACCTCAATTACCACGTTAATTATAGTAGAGATTATAGTAGCACCTGCTAAAAAAATTGCTGCATACCAAATTCCGAACGATATTTTAAGTTTACCATCATTATTAATTTTCGACTTAAAATTTCTTGTTAAAAAATAATTTAGGAATAACAAAAGAATAAATGATAAAATAATAGTGCAAGAAATTGTAATTAATTTTAAAGAGTTCATTTTATTTTGATTTTAAGGATATGCGCCAATAGTCTGTATCTGCTATTTCGTTTGGTATTATACCTGGTTTTATATTCTGTGCTGTGGTTTCCCAAAAGATATATCGTTGATTATTATACTCAAAAGCTTGCCCTTCATAGGGTAGGTTTATTCCAAGAATAGAATGGCTATAATGGGAACTGCTCAATAAAGCAACATCATAATCATAATGCGAAAATATTGTATATAATAACAGGGTTCTAGTATCACAATCGCCATTCAAATTAGCCATAAACTCAACTGGTGTATTAATTCCATATCTCTCGAAACCGTCACACCTAGCATCAGGAGTGGATAAATACTTTGCCGTAAAATCGTCCTGATATATTGACGCATCACACGATTTTGGAAGTACAATTGTATAAGGTATAGCTTGCACAAAGGAAACTATTATTTCCGCAAACTCCATAGAATTCGGTTTATTGGCTAATCTGACCGAATCAAACATTGTGTACAATCCATTCAAATTATTTTTATCGTTTTCTTTTAAAGAAAAAATTATTTTATCGTAATTATTTTCATTTTCTAAAGATATGTCAAGATTTTCTTTATATGAATGTGCCTGGACTAACGAACTTTTTCTAACCGAAAAATTTCCTTCATAAGTTTTGCCGTTATAGTCCTCCCAAACCATATGATGGGATATTATAGTATCAATAACTTTATTGTTTGATTGAGTTTCTAAAACAGGAGTATATTTAGGACGTTCAACTACTGGTTTTGGATTAACTTTTGATTGTTCGTTCCGCCTTTGATTTTTTGTTATAATGGAACTAATCATTGCTAGGATAAATATTAACACAAATAGTAAGGAAGCAATTTTTATTATCCAATTTCCAAATCTAATAGGCATTAGATTTAACAACCAAGGTATTAAAATGAAAGGAAGCAAAAATGCTAATTGTGGTAGTAAGACTATGAAAAATAAAAAACTTAAACCAATTCCAATAATACTTCCTAGAGACCCAATACAACCACTAGAACTTGGAACATTTTTAGCTTGCTTCCAATCTCCCCAATACGTTGTTTTATAGTCGTTATAATAATACTCTGGTCGTGTAGAATTTCCGTTTGTTTCCGTTCTTCCAGTTGCTGTCGAAGTTGGTCTAAGAATCTCAGCTATCCAATTACCCCAATATTTAGTACAATCTGTATTATAATATTCTTTTCTATGATAGTTTATTCCATTATCGGTTTTATGTTCAGTTTTACCGGTTTCTCCAAAACATTCAGTTACTTCAACATCCTCAATATGAGAAATAATTTTTTTCACATAACCATAAAAAATTCCAGTAATGGTCCCAAAACTCTCCCCTTCATGTTTAGTGACATTTATAATCTCCGGATTAGGGATTGTAAGGCCTAATATTTCTAATTTATAATCACTAATACTTCCATCTCGATTAGTGACTTTACAAGCAATAGGTTGCTTAAGATTTAACTTTATTGGTTTATTAGCAGCAAAAACATCTTGAAATTCTTTAGTCAAATTTTGTTTCAAGACATATTCAATATTGGCATCGGTCTGTGTGACAGTAATTTTATAGGAGGTTTCCCTTAGAATGTTTTCCGCTCCCTGTTCGTCGTGCTTACCATAATACTTAATAAATAGTTTCCCTTTTAAATATGTTATCTCCTCCGTCTCTACAGTACTAGTTTTTGTATAAGTTCTCTTATTTTTGTTAGTTGGGTTTTGTGACTTTCTCTCTTCTTTTTGCTTTGCTTCTTTATTTTGCAAATACTGGTCATATGCAAAGCGCTCATCTTTATTGCCTAAAACCTCATAAGCTTCATTAATCTCTTTAATTACATTTTCATATTCTGGATTATTTGGATGTAAGTCTGGATGATATTTTTTAGCTTGTTTTCTATAGGCAAGTTTAATTTCATCCACAGTTGCAGATTTTCCTATTTCCAAAATTTTATAATAATCCTTTTTAAAATCTCTCATTTCTCTATTAGGTTATTGAAGAAATCTTCCTGAGATAAATATTCAGGCAAAGGTTTGCGAATTGTATTAAAGGGAGGATCTATAAAAGGCTCATAGAAATGGATGCCAGATAAGTTATATTTTCTTTGAAAAAGTAATGTATAAGCAATTTTAAAATTAGAATATTCCGTAAGCACTAATTTTTTGTCATTTTGTTTTTTTAGTTCGTAATATTTACTTGTTCCCGAAATGGAATAAATTAAAAATATGGGCATTAAAAAAAGTAATAAGACAAGAAACACTAGAAAAGTTGTATTTGGATATTTGCTAGCGAGTTCTATCCTTTTAATAAAAAAGTTGGAACTGGAAATACTACTCATCGCTGATGTATTTGCTAAATTAATTCTGTTTCCAATTTCTGCAGTTGCGTAATCAATCTTAACAATCTCATCATCCAACGTCTGGGATTTAGGCATCCTTAGATATCTGCCTTTATCATCTTTTAGTTTATTTAATTCGTTAGCGTATAGATTGGCATTTACTTTACAAAAGTTGTCATAAAGTTGCGTTTTATATGTTTGCAAATCCCTATCGAGTAAATCTCTAGAGTAGAATATTTTTATCGGTTGTGCCAATAAAAAACCAATCAATAATACAAAACCAAGTCTAGTTAAGTTAGACAGGTTGAAAAATTTCAATCTATATTTAGTAGGAAACACTTCTTTTGAGAATGTTTGTATCAAGAAGATGTAGATTGTAAAAAACATCAAAGAGAAGAAGGATGAAAGTAAAACTTCAGCATGCCACATATCAAACATCAAATCAAAAGCATAAAACACAGAACAAAAGCTTATTGCTAAGATGATTAAGACAAGAAAACCAGCAAGATAAAATTTGGCTAAATTATCGTGTTCTGATTTTTCAAGAATTGGATAATCTATCCCAATTAAACTAACTATAGATCTTTTATTCCAAAACCGAACATATCTTTGTTTAGCCATTACTCTTCACTTAAATAGGACTCTGGATTATTATGGATGTCATTATGCTTTTTATCCTTCCAAGCATTAATGGCTTGGTTACTCAAATCACTTTGGGCTTCCAACAATTGTATTTTCTCTTTTAGAACTCTCAAAACTTGATGGTTTATCACTAAATCTCTCTCTATTCCCTCGCCGTCTGGGTAGTAATTGTGCTTTATTTCAATTCCTTTATCTGCTTTAATCAATTCCTTAATATTCTCTTCCATATAGTCATAAGGGCTTTTAATAAGCATTAATTTGAAGAAGATTGGTGTTAGCTCTATCGTCATAAAAAGAAGGGTGACAAATAGCGAGATTAGCCAGCCCGCTTCTTCATGCGCTAACTTTATCCTTTCCAGCAGACCATCTAACCCTGCAGCAACTTTTCCACTGGCTTTTAACTTATCTAACTTATCAGCTTCTAAGACTTCAAGATCTTTCTTTACCTTAATGAATTCAGGATCGCTTTTTATTGCTGAAACTTCAGCTTGATTGGAAGCAAGTTGATTTTTGAATTCAATACATTTAAAAGAACAACCGCCATGAGAATTTTCATAGGCTATATCGGCTTTTCTGACAGTGCTAATGCTATCTAACCGAGCTATCCTATTCAGTTGTACTCTAATAACGTCTTGCCTTTTGTCTATCTCACTATTTGCCACCCTTTCAATTTCTGTCTTATATATTTGCTCTTGTTTAATTTGTTTTGCATGCAAAGCGACATCAATTTCTGTTTTAAACATTCTTATCTCCACTGGTTTAGAAATAGTTAATGCGATAATTGCTCCCATTATAATTCTTGGTAAGGCCCCCACTAATTCTTTTCTCGTAATTGCTTCTGTCCCGTCTCCCTTCCCTGTTGAAGTAACAATAAACCTATCAATGTTAAAAATTATTGCACCCCAAATCAAACCGAATACGATTGATATTAATGCTGTTGGTATGTCTGTTGGATCGTAATTACTTTGAATCCCTTCGACCGCTTTAAAGGAGTCAATCGCATTTCCTTTTGGAGCAAATATGGTATAGAATGCATAACCACCTGCAATTGCTGCCATTACCCCAGTTGCTATGATAATGCCACCTAAACAGACATATTTGATTTGATCCCCGTACGTACTTCTTTCTAAAATAAAACGATCGGCACCAGCGGCCTTCCAAAAAAGGCGCATAAATTTGCTTGACTTTGGGGATTGATAAAATTCACTGTTCATGAGATGCTAATTAGGGTATGAAATATTGATTATATTCTTAATTTGTATTGTCTGTACAATATTCGCTTTAAACGAATTTAGTTTAAGCTTGAAGAATTCAGTTTTGATATTTGGAATAGCAAGTTTGGCGTCAAAACTTGTCAGCATTGACGCTGGAAACTCTATAGTGCCATCTATGACAATTCGCTTCAGTTTTACTATATATTTTTGACTCCTCCAAGAACCATAGACGATGACCTCTACTGTTTCATTATCATCTATCAAAGCCAAGTATGCAGAACCCGACTTTAAAATGGAATTAAATCTTAAACCTTTTATTTTTAAACGAAAGGCATTCTTCATTTCCCAACTTACCACTAAATAGCTCTTACCCTCAATTATGAAGTCAGCATAATTAAGATTTAAAAAAATTGGACTTTTAAAGTTAAAAGCATTCTTAGTCCATAACCATATGAGGTACGGCTTTCTCATTTTACCATACTTTAATAGATATAAATATTTCAGAGCTGATTTTATGCTTAAAGAATGGCACTGACATACTGCTGCACAGTATAATCTCAGTAAGATTTTTCATGATTGAGAGTCGTTAAAAAATGTTTACGTATTGTTTTTCAGATATTTATAAAGATTATATTTTAATTTTGAAAAATCAAGTGGCAAAAGAACATAGCTAGTGCATTTACTTAATTGTTGAAGTCTTCTTCACTAATCCCATTAGAATTAAAAGTATTATCAGCTGTACCTGATATTACATCTAATCGTAAACTGAAACTTGGAATACTATATCCTTCGGAAGTAACTTGCCTATTAAAATCTAAAATATCTTCTCCTTTTTCATATAATGCATTGGATAAAAATTTACCTTCGCAAATCCCATTTGCAGTCTTCGAGATCCAATTTCTACCATACGCAATTTTTAAATAATAAGTTCCTTCTGGTATATTTTTGATATTGTATGTATTTCCACTATTGATATAAACATATCTTACACATCGACCGGAACTTACTGACATTACTTTCACAGCAACATCTGTTCCTCCCCCAACTGTTACCGATAGTTCATTATCTACACTGCCATATCTAGGAGTATAATTATAACAGTCTGGCATAATTCCATTGTTGAAAGTTACCTTATCCCATCCATCTTGTATTAATTTTTCTTCTTCAGTTAACTTTGGCACCTCATATTGTGGTGTATCTCGGGCAACATCTTTGGACTGAAACTGATCAATTATTTCGCCTTGTTGTGGCTGATTTTGTCGTGTTTCGTTCGTATTACATCCATAGGTTATAAGAATTAATCCTAGTAAAAGCCTACAAAATATTTTTTTCATAAAAATGATAAATATGGATATTGCTGTATGGTTTCTAATGCCAAACTACATCAAACCCCTCGTTTAAAAGCGTGTGCTATTTTTTTAATAATTCCCTACCGCCTCGTGCAATTGTTCCCTAAATCCGTAAATCTCATCTAGGTTATTCAACTGCGTTTTCTCTCCAGCATCTTTGTCTTTATGGAAAACCTCTAAATATTTGTTGATGGTATTGAAGTGAAATCTGCAGATAGGTTTGCGGTTGTTATCATCCAAAAGGACCCCGAAATACGATTGTGTATCTCGGGGTGAGATGCGCCCTGATGGAATTTTCTCTCTTAAAATGGCCTTCACAATATGAAAGGCATCTAACTCTTCGCTGGTTGTCGAAATTTTATCTTCAGCCATTATGGGTTCGGCTGTCGTTTTAATCTCTTTGTCGTTGCTATTGGCTTCTTCCGTACCTAATGCTGTTTTTAATCGATCCGTTATGGCATCGTTTAATACTTGGTTGGATGATCGCTGCACCAACTCAGAGAATTGCGCCAATATTTTTTCTGTGAGTTTCCCTTGGTAGACTTGGTTGGCAAAATGTTTAACGAAAATTGGAGATGGAGCCCTAAGTTCCGAGGTGATTAAGGCTTTAAGCTCATTTGTATATTTTAAATCTGAGGCCGTGTTAGAAATATTCTCTACATCGAAATAAGACTTATGGAACTTTTTCAGTTCTTCAATTTGTGCATCTTTTATCTCAGCAATGTTGAATTCGAAAAATGGTTTTTCGTCCATTTTATTTACATCATTCAAGTCGGTGTAAAATCGGTAGACTAATCCATTGGTTAACAAACCGAACTTCGCTTTGCAAACATGGAAATAGCGAAACAACTGCGAATTATGTGGATCTAACTTTTCCAAGTGATGTTTACATTCGATGATGATGATGGGTTCACCATCTTTCATAATGGCATAATCTACCTTCTCCCCTTTTTTAATGCCGATGTCGGCAATAAACTCTGGGTTAACTTCAAACGGATCAAACACATCAAAACCTAATAGTTTAATAAAAGGCATGATCAATGCATTTTTGGTCGCCTCTTCAGTTTGTATTTGCGGGATCATTTTACTAGTCCTGATGCCGAGCTGTTTTACTTCGTCTTTGAAATCCATTTCGCTTTGAGAGAATTAATTAACTGAGATGATATCAAAAGTAACTAGGAAGAAAATGTCATCGTTACGGGAAACCGTAAATTCCGAGCAACCTGAACTGAAATGTTTTTACCCGACCGATGACCATGGTCGTATCAAGGTCTTCATCCCACACGTTGATGTTCACCTTGCCATCTAATACGATGGTATTGCCGCCCAAGTTATTTCGGTAAATCTCGGTAATTACACCTGTGGCCGTGCGACTGTAAGACTTACGGTGTTGAAAATTATTGGTTAGGCAAGAACTGGAAACGATGCTCATCGCCACAGCTAAAAAAAGTAGTCTCCGGTGAATGGGGATGATTAGGAGACGCATTAATTGTGCTTTGGTATTACGGGGATTTCTGACTGCTCTTTTTTCCACAGGTTGCCTTGCAGCCTTTTAACAGAACGGAAAGTTGTTCTCGCTCCAACCTTCATTCGGGTGGTATCTAAGTGTTTTTTCCAAACGTGTACCAAGGTATCGTTCCCTATCCTGAACCAAATAAAGGTTAAACCTTTCCTTTGCGTAGTGTAGGTTTCGGTGATGATGCCCTCCACGGTTTTTTTGTTTAACCTAGGACCCATTTGTTGGTACACAATTGTCTTTTTTTGCGCATGAGCGAAAGTCACAGCAAAGGCAAATAATAAAAGGAGTAATGTTTTTTTCATGGTACTTCAAAAATAAAGTACCCTGAGGCGTATTCCTTACGGATATCCGTAAGCCAAGAAAATATTTTAAAAGCCTTTAATTAGATGATGTGCCTATCCTTGCAATGTGCAATAAGTTGTTCGTTGGTAGAGAAGTTCAAAGTGGTTTTAACAACGTTTAAACGTTTCTCTATGCTACTTAAACCCGATGGTTTGATGTTATTCCTTTGTAGATAAAATGGAATATCCTTTTG
>SEDG01000620.1 GCA_004295885.1 Pedobacter sp.
GTTTTTAGATATACCTTTTGCAAATCAGGATGTTCTGCCCTACACGGCCCGCACCAAGTTCCCCAGAAATCGATTAAGGTCCATTGATTTTTTTGGTTACCAAGTTTGTAAGGTTTCCCATCCAACTGAAGCAACGCAAATACTGGAGCAGTTTTGAAATTGGCATTAAATTGATTGAGCCATAAGTCGTTAAATTTAGCTTGATCTTTATAGAGTGCTTTTGCTTTTGATTTAAACGATGGATCGATCATCGATAACGCCATAACGGTCTTAAATTTTTCCTCATCGTCAGGCAAAGCAGCTAAATAATCATCCGCAAACGAATATTTCTCTTCTCCCAGCAGGAAAATCATATCGTAGAAATAAGCATGTCCAACCGTTTTATCGATCATATCAGGACTGAACTGATTGGCCATTTTTAAAAAAGCCATTTTCTCCGTTTTGTTTGCGGCGCTTTGAGCAGCTAAAAAGTTCGTATACGCAAACATGTACCTATACCAAGCTCTAGTTTCCTTGGTTTCCCTCATTAGGTCATTGGGATCTAACTCTTTTTGATTCTTTTGAAGGTTGTCATAGATTAGTTTAAAAATCTTATCGCCGGTTGGCTTGAGGGCTGCATTGTCCATTAGTGACTTGGCAATGAGTAGACCGTATCTTGCTTTTCTTTCAGCGTAAAAGTCGGTTTGGGCCGACAAGTATGTTAAAAACTCGTTACCAATCGCCATTAACTTGGCAGGATCTTTCTGATTATCTTCCGCTTCTACCCATTTCGCCATGGGATAAACGTTATTTTTAACAAAGGGATCGGGATCATTTCTAAATCGATCTAATATAATCCTAGCATTCTTATTTTGTTCCTTCATTAAAGCAAAAACAGAATCAATGGTCATGTTCATTTTTTTAATGTGCGCTAAAAATGAAGTATCATTTCTCATCTTCTCTTGTACAGCACCGAGAAAAGATTGCGCAAAACTGTTGTGCATTAAATCTGCTGCCATTAAAGGACTGCTCGAAGCTAATTTCTGCATGTAATACACCGCAGAATCTGGCTTTTTGTCTTTAGTTCTTTGAAAACTATTGAAGTAATCAGCTTGATGCTGAGCGTTTTGAGCTAGAATAGCAAAGGATAATAAAAGGAGCGGAATTAAAATGGATAGTTTTTTCATAAAACGATTTAGTTCTAAGTCTTGAAATTAACAAAATATTTTAGAATTAAACTATTTTAATAATTTTTAAGGATGACTTTTGTCTTGATCGACCATTAAAATTGGCGTAATTACCCTATCATAAACCTCTCTTTTTTATCGACCTTAGCTTAACAAAACAATGTTGAAAGATAAATAGTTAATAAGCAATAAGGAGACAGTACCATGAGAAAAATCACAGTGTTATCAATGATTACCCTAGATGGAGTAATGCAAGCTCCAGGCGGACCAGAAGAAGATCAATCTAACGGTTTTGAATATGGAGGTTGGGTTGCACCGTTTGGTGATGAAGAGTCAAATAAGGTGATGCAAAAATTGATGAAACCGGCCGATATCTTATTAGGCAGGAAAACCTTCCAGATTTGGGAACCTTATTGGCCAAAAAATACGGCGTTTTGGCCTACAATAAACGAAGTTACAAAATATGTATTGTCAACTACACTTACTCAATCAGAATGGGAAAACACAGTTTTCCTGAGTAGTTTAGCAGACATTGAGCAGCTCAGAAACTCAAATGGTACTGACCTACAAGTTTGGGGAAGCGCCGAGCTGATTCAGCTATTGCTTAAAAATGATCTTGTTGATGAGCTTTGGTTGA
>SEDG01000621.1 GCA_004295885.1 Pedobacter sp.
GCTTTGGTTAAACCTTGAAGTATTTTAATATTACTTGGCCGTCCATTTTTTTGAACTTTAAAAGTCAATTTAACTAATTTGCCTGTAGCAGATGCTCCACTTTTTATTAGCTTATTATTATCAGCTAAATACTTCGAAAAACTCGACCAGCCCTCAAACGGTATCGGGCTTGTATTTTTATAGCTTCCAAAACCAACCACCACATTTTCACTCTGAGTGAAGTTGTTTGCTTCGAGCTCGATTTTAAATGATTGGTTTCCATTTACCTTAACTTCTTGAGAGGTAAAGCCCGGATAACCAATAGCTAGTTGTTGGCTTCTTGTAGTATCAGCTCTCAGATGGAATTCACCTCTGTTATTTGTTATTGTACTCACATCGCTATTTGCCAACTTCACATCAGCACCTTGAATCGGCATTCCGTCGTATTTTGAAACCACTTTGCCGTTAATATTCGGTGTAAATTTTATGCCTTCAGCTTTGCTTACTAAAACTTCATTTAAAGCCTTAACTTCTTTCCTCTTAGCTAACGCCTCATCTATTTTAATTTCCTCGTTTACCACAGCAGATTGAGCAGCCACAGGAACTCTCGCTGCGGAAACAATTGGCGTAGCTGGAGCAGCAACAACTGTTGTCGCTGGTTCTTGCACCAACGGCTCTTTCCTGTTTATTTTTGCAATGCTATTAGCTTTCGAATTTGCGAGCGCTTTGTCTATCTCCGCCTCTACTTTTGGAGGTGGTAAAGGAGTGGTAGGTTTTACGGTTTTAGTTTCCGCAACTTGTGGTGCAATATTAACATCAACCTTTTTTGCTTGTTGAACTTCAAACTGCCTACGGTTATTTTCCTTCATCCAAAACAAAACACTAACCGACACAAAAAGAACGGCAGCCGCAGCCGCTATACTAAGTCTTTGAGATGTAATAGTCCAACGTTTTTTCTCAATTGGTTTTTGAGCAATTCTCTCTTGAAGTTGTTTTTGTAATAACGATAAAGATTGCGAACGTTTTGGAGATTGACTTAATCCAGCTAAAGCTTCGGCCACAAAAGGGTCTTCGAGTGAAATACGTTCCACCTTATGCATAGTTTTGGCATCAAGCTTACCATCAAGGTAATCTTCCAATACATCTATATCTAACCACTCGTTATAGCTCACTGTTTTTCTCGATACAAATTTTCAAATTCCTTTTCCCGTTTTGGATATAACTTTTTACTTTAAGCATATCATATCCAGTAATATCCGCAACTTCCTTATAACATTTTTCCTGCAAGTAGAACAAATCTACACTTTTTCTTTGCTCTTCTGGCAGCGTTTCCATGCACTTTTCCATCACCGTTAACTGGGTCTCTTTTGTATCATCAATATCTAGATGCACAAAATCTCCATTTTCCACAAAGTTATCTTCCATTGCTACTGTCGGATTTTTTGCAGACTTTCTTAAGGCCATTAAACAATGATTTCTGGACAAAACGTGTAACCAACTTTTAAAGTTCTGAACCTGATGAATCTTCAACTTCACCACCAATTCTTCAAAGATTTGCATTACCGCATCTTTGCTTTGTTCTTCATCTTTAAAATAATTAAAGCAAACCCCAAAAACCAAGTGCATATATTTATTATAAAGCGTACCCAACACTTCTAAATCACCACTTTGCTGATAAGTCGCTATGAGCGATAAATCGTCCTGCTCATTAATTTTAGATGTATTCTTTATAAACTTCAATTGGGTTACGGCTAAATGTTGTTCAAGTATAAAAAATATTTTCCGATAAGGAAGCGCAAATCGGTAGCTTCTTCTTAAAAAAAGCTTTAGAGTTTGGCACAACAGCAGGTGCTGATAGGCTTTCGGCAAAGGATGGTTTTTTTGGGAACTTAGCAGTTAAAATTTTATTTCCTACCGAAGCTCAAAAAGTAGAGAAAACCCTACGAAGTGTAGGTTTAAATTCATTGGCAGACAATGTAATTTTGAGCATTAATCGTGCTGCAGAAGATGCTGCAAAAGAAGCAAAACCGATTTTTGTATCTGCTATTAAACAAATGACCATTGCTGATGCCACAAATATTTTATTAGGCAATAAAAATTCTGCTACAGAATATTTTAAACGTGTAACTACAGCACAGCTGATGGAAAAATTTAGACCTGTGATTACAACGAGTCTAAGCAAGGTTGGCGCAACCAGATATTGGGGAGATGCAGCAACTGCTTATAACAAACTGCCTTTAGTTAAACCTGTAAATACAGACTTGTCTACTTATGTTGCTCAAAAAGCAATTGATGGAATGTTTATTCAAGTAGCACAAGAAGAACTTAAAATTAGAGACAACATTAGCGCTCGTACAACTGGATTATTACAAAAAGTATTCGGTTACGCGGATACTAAAAAATAGAAGTTGAGTTGTTTATTCGTTAAGTTGTTGAGGCGATTAAACCAATTACAACTGCACAAATTAAACAACTAACAAAAATGTGGATTTGTGGATAAATTATT